>NZ_NCFJ01000172.1:0-4758 GCF_002281105.1 Polynucleobacter sp. 35-46-11 | reverse complement strand
GCGTTACGGTATTACGCAAGAGCACTACATACTGATCAAATGATTCAATATTGCCTTGCAGTTTGATTCCGTTAACAAGATAGATGGATACAGGGACATGCTCTTTGCGCAAGGCATTGAGAAACGGATCCTGTAGTAATTGGATTTTGCTGTTATTCATACTGCTCCTTATTGATTTTTATTCGTTGCTTCTTTTTTGGGAGTCTTGCTTTTTTATTTATGCGCTGCTTATTACTACTTAGTGCTACTAACTGCGAATGTCTACCTCCAACATAAGGGGTCTGATATTCAAAAATCAAGCCCCCTAACTAAAACTTGGCTAAAACTTAGTCAAAACATACTTAAACCATATCAAAACTGTACCGCTATTTTTAACTTCTTACTTCTTTTTGCCTTTTTTACCTTTGTCCGCATCAACATAGGGGTTTTTGGCAGTATTCATCTGAATACGTAATGGCGTGCCGCGTAACTTAAATACATCCCTAAAGCGGCCTTCTAAGTAACGCTTATAGCTATCAGTTACACCACTCAAGGATGTCCCATGAATCACCACAATAGGTGGATTCATACCACCCTGGTGGGCATAGCGTAATTTTGGACGACCCATGCCTACACGCTTAGGCTGCTGATGCTCAATTGCCTCTTGCAAAATACGGGTCAGTTTTGGTGTTGGCAATTTCGCCATCGCTGCAGCATAGGCAAGATCAACGTCTTTAAATAACTCTTTAAGGCCGGTACCTTTCTTCGCAGAGATGGGATGCACGTTTGCAAAATCGAGAAAGCGCAGTTTTTGAGCAATCTCCAAACGGGCACGCTCTTTAACGTAAGCATCCAAACCATCCCATTTATTTACAGCAACAACCAATGCACGCCCTGCTTCCACGATAAATCCCGCGATATGCGCATCTTGCTCCGAGATATCTTGCTGAGCATCGAGCATCAGGATAACTACGTTGCAATCAGCAATGGCTTGCAATGTTTTAACAACCGAGAACTTCTCAATTGCCTCAAATACTTTGCCACGACGACGCAGACCAGCGGTATCTACCAGGATGTATGGCTTGCCATTACGCTCAAAAGGAACTTCAATCGCATCACGCGTTGTTCCTGGCATATCAAATGCAATCACGCGCTCTTCACCGATCAATTTATTGATCAAAGTGGATTTACCAACGTTAGGACGACCAACCACCGCAATTTTCATTGGGCGATTGGGGTCATTTTCTTGCTCTTCTGGCTCTGGCTCTGGAACTCCCAAAGAATCCAAAGCATCGTCAATCAGACCACGCACACCATCACCATGTGCTGATGAAATCGGGAATGGCTCACCCAAACCTAATTCATGGAAGTCTGCAGTGACAACGCCAGCTTGCATGCCCTCAGTTTTATTGACTGCCAGAATGACTGGTCTACCTGTCTTGCGCAAGAAATCCGCAATCACACGATCTTGTGGTGCCATACCCAAGCGACCATCGACTAAGAAAATTACGATATCGGATTCAGCAACGGCTTGCTTGGTTTGCTTCGCCATCTCGGCAACAATGCCAGTCTTTGCTACTGGTTCAAAACCACCAGTGTCCACGCAAATAAATGCGCGGTCGCCAATACGACCTTTGCCATAGTGACGATCACGGGTCAAGCCCGAGAAATCTGCCACCAATGCATCGCGTGAGCGCGTTAAGCGATTAAAGAGTGTCGATTTACCAACGTTAGGACGACCGACAATAGTGATGACTGGATTCATTTTGGACTGTACGCCGCTAGTTTTCCACCTTGAGATTGAATCAAGATGAGGCCGTTCACCGCAATCGGTGCGGCTGAGATTGGACTACTGTCATGACGAATGCGTGACAGCATTTCACCATTCGCTTGTGAGAGTGCATGCACATATCCTTGCGCATCACCCAAGAGGAGAACCTTGCCAACGGCCAAGGGTTCGCCAACATCTCTAAACGTCAGCTGGGTGTTCTCCCAAAGCTGGGAGCCATCCTTGACAGCAAATGCAGTGACATAGGATTTTTCATTTGAAGAAAAAACCAGATCAGGGCTTTGTGCTGTTCCGGTGTAGCTTGAATAATCCTTGAACCACAATAAATTGCCTGTACGCGCTTGGCCACAGCCCACACGACCCTGGTAAGAAACGGCGCAAATAATTTCACCATCCATACTTGGTTTAGCAGTCACATCATTAAGGCGCTCAATTTCAGAAAATCCTTTTGGAAACGAAACCGGGGTCTCCCAAACGAGGCCACCATTTGCAATCGCAATCATGCCAAAACGACCACCGGCAAATCCAGTCACAATCACCTCATTACCAATTGCGAGCATGCCATAGCCAACACGCAAAGATAAAGCGGATTGTTGGCGTTGATAGGCCCACTTACGCACACCTGTCTGCGCATCTAGACCAACGAAACGATTATCCAATGTACGAATGATTGCTACGCCACCTGCAACTACAGGCTCTGAAAGCACTTCACTACCTACACTGACATTCCATATCAGCTTACCAGTATCGTCATAAGCATAGACTGTGCCTTTAGTAGTCACGACTGCTGTAGTGCGTCCGTCAGATCCAGGCCCAATAGATAGGCGATCTGGCACGGAGACTTCCCAGATTTTTTCACCGGTGCGCAAATCGATCTTAGTGAGATTGCCACGGTGTGATGCTGCATAGACTGCATCACCCACTACCGCAGGATGAAAGTTAAATGACTCCGATGAACCAACATTAGTTGACCAGATCGGCGCTAACTCAAACTGATTGTTAACTTGCACGAGCTCAGCGGGCTTGCGTACACGCGAACTGCCAGAGCACGCTACCAATGCAACTACTACAGAGCCTAATACGAGGGCTGTGCTTGCTAGTTTTGCTACGCGTTTGCAATCCATCATCACTGAGCAACCCCTCCGACGGCATCCAATTTAACCTTTAAAAGGCGGCGAGCCTCCTCAGGAAATTCTTTTGATTGATTTAACTGCACCCAAGCAGCCTCGTAACTCTTACGCGCATCGGTAGAATTATTTTGCGCCAAATACCAGTCGCCACGTCGTTCTAACCACAATGCCTCAAAACCTGCAACGGGCTTATCTTTGAGGATTGCATCAGCTTCTGCAAAATCTTTTTCTGTACCAAGCTCAATTAATTGAGCGCTTAAGCGCAACTTAGCTAGAGCTAAGTACCCCATGTCTGATGAATTCTTAGCAGCCCAGCGCAAATATTCAATCGATTTTTGAATATCACCTGCATCAGAAGCAATCTTTGCAGCCACTAAACTCGACATTGCCGCGTAACTTGATCCGGAATACTGCTTTTGTAAATCATCAGCAGCACGTAGGGTTTGATCTTTATCGCCTTTACCAATTGCAGTGACCATTGTTTCGTATAGCTGAGATGCAGAGGCGGCCTGACTTGTGCGCCACCATTGGTATCCACTATAGGCTGCGTAGGCAAACAAGGCAGCAGTGATTACAGCAGTAATCAGGTTGCGATACTTTTGCCAAAATGCTTTAAGTTGATCTAATTGTTCTTGTTCTTCTAGGTCTAAAGGCATGTCAATCCAGGCTAATAAATACAGTATTAATAATGAATGTCTTAATTCTATTCGGTGGCGCCAACTATGGCATCAATTACCGCTTCCACCACGCTATCCAGGGCTACTGCCTTCTGCTCCCCAGTACCTCGTAAATCCTTGAGCTGAGCCTCGTTCTTAGCTAGCTCATCAGGCCCAATAATGACAGCATAGGCTGCCCCACTGGCATCAGCCTTCTTCATTTGTGACTTAAAGCTAGCAGTTTGACCATCTGGAGGGCAAAAGAGGATTACGTCGATTCCGGCATTACGCAGGCGCTCAGCGATGATCATGGCCGCCGTCAAAGTCTCACCGCCTTGGTGAATCACAAAGGTATCGCATTGAGCCTGGGGTTCTGGCAAGGAACCAGAAACCTTCATTAATTCTAGAACTCGCTCCATACCCATTGCCCAACCACAAGCCGGGGCGGCTTTACCACCCATCCGTTCAATTAAAGGGTCATAGCGACCGCCACCAGCAATCGTGCCCTGAGCACCCAACTCTTCGGTAATCCACTCAAAAACCGTTAGGTTGTAGTAATCCAAGCCACGCACTAAGCGAGGATTGATCTTGCAAGGAATGTTGTTGGCTTTCAATAATGTTTGTACAGCCTCAAAATGCTTAAGAGACTCTTCACCCAAGAAATCCAGTAACTTTGGAGCACCCTCAATCAAATCTTGCATTGCTGGATTCTTAGAATCCAAGATACGCAAAGGGTTTGTTAATAAACGACGCTGAGAATCTTCATCGAGCTGCTCTTGATGTTTCTCAAAGTACGTTACCAAGGCAGCACGATGCTCAGCACGCTCTGGAGCTTGCCCAAGAGAATTGATCTCCAGACGTACACCCTTGAGTCCAAGCTCATCCCACAGACGTTGACCCATCAAAATGATTTCTGCATCTATATCTGGGCCAGCAAAGCCCATCGCTTCAATACCAAATTGATGGAACTGGCGATAGCGACCACGCTGTGGACGCTCATGACGGAACATTGGTCCTGTATACCAAAGACGCTTTGGTCCTTCGTAGAGCAAATTATTTTCAACTACAGAACGAACTACGGCGGCAGTACCTTCTGGACGTAATGTGAGCTGCTCACCATTGAGACGATCTTCGAAGGAATACATTTCTTTTTCAACGATATCGGTTACTTCACCAATGCCACGCTGAAACACTGCAGTTGCCT
>NZ_NCFJ01000171.1:0-4762 GCF_002281105.1 Polynucleobacter sp. 35-46-11 | reverse complement strand
ACAACTTCAAGACCCAGCGTAAGGTCGCGCATATTGCCATACCGAAGGACTTGAATGCCGCCCGCATTGGTTGCCAAATTCCCGCCAATCGTACAGCTGCCTTCAGCGGCCAGGCTAAGTGGAAATAATTTTCCGTGCTCTAAGGCTGCATTTTGAACATGCTTTAGTATCGCCCCTGCGCCAACAGTAATTGTGGAATTTTGGGTGTCCACATCTCGAATTTGGTTTAATCGACTTAAACAAATCACCACTGAATTTCCAGTGCCATCAGGGGTGGCGCCTCCACATAGGCCAGTATTACCACCTTGCGGCACAATCGATATCCGATGAGCTTTGCATATGCCAACAAGCACAGCAACTTCATCCGTATTCTTTGGCTTTAAAACGGCTAGTGCACGCCCTCTGTAGCGCTTCCCCTAATCTGTCAGGTATGGATCTTTATCCTTATCCTGGTCTAGTACGTATTGTTCGCCAATTGCATTCGTAAATTCCGAAAGAAGCAGGCTGGCGGACATGTTGAATCTAGTTACGTCGAATCGTTGGGGCTGGGACGCCATCGATCATGATATTTAGGCAAGCAGGCAGCTTGCTATCAATTGCTCGATGAGCAGCTGGTAGTACTTGATCATGATGAATGACAAGTTCTCCAAAGCCACCGAACGCGCTGGCTACCTTCTCATAGCTACTAGGCAATAATTCACACCCGATGACTCTGTCTTTTCCATATTCTCGAATTTGGATCTGATGCTCAGCGTTCCAGCACGCATCGTTTCCAACAATCAGCAAAAAAGGCAGTTGGTATCGTACGGCTGTGTCGATTTCAGCGCTATGAAATCCAAATGTACCATCACCCATAATCGCGACAACCGGAGCGCCTGGCTTGGCAAGGGATGCCGCTGAAGCAAATGGCAAGCCTGCTCCAATTGATCCTGCTACACCATTAATTACGCGATTTGGTGCATGCAAGCATGCTTGTGCCCATTGGCCAATTTCCCCACCATCGCTGACTAAGACAGAATCTGGGTGGCTATCGAGTATGGACTGGAGTGGTTTAAAGGCATGGACAGGATGAATCTTTCTGTCACTGGAAATGGTCTGATCCCACGCTGCTGGGCGATAGTGTATGGCGTTATGGACCTCTGTCATCCAATCAGAGTTCATTGTCTGTGGTGTTGATTGCAGTTCAATGAGTGCATTGATAGCACTAGGTACATCAGCCAGTGTAGATAGATTGAGTTTGTTGGCGACAGCCCTTTTAGTCCGCTCAATTTCAGTATTCTCGGGATCAATTTGTAAGAAGATGCAGTCTCTATCAAAATTAGGCGCCTTGCCAAATTTAAGCGTGAAATCCAATTTCTTGCCAAGCAGCAATACACAGTCTGACTGAGCCATTACCTCGGAGAGGGCCCCCAGGCTAGGGTCTCCAATGCCTCGTGGGCTTTCCATCCCAATGACAGGGATCCCCAAGGATGATTCAAGTAATGCAAGGGTTTTACGCCCTTGCTTGGATTGCATCATTGGGCCAGTCAAGATTAATGGCCGCTTTGCTTGCTTTAATTTCTCAAGCATGTTTTTCATTGCCGTCATATCTGGCTTGATTGGCACAGCATCAAAGTCCGATAATGCAGGCATTCGCGATCCTTCCGGAAAGACGTCATCCAATACATCTGATGGAAGGCTGATGTGTACTGGGCCCGGTCTGCCTGATCTTGCAAGCGATACTGCTTTCGCAAAATCGCCTGGAAGATCGGCGGTGCTCTTGCACATCCAGGATGCCTTTGTAAGAGGCGCAGCAATATCAGCCTGAGCCATCTCCTGAAATGCACCCATGCCCAGTTGATTTATCGGCGCATGACCGGAGAGTAGAACAAGTGGTGACTCAGCCATGGCTGCGGTATACAGGGCGGATACAGCATTTGCATGACCCGGGCCACCCGTTACCATTGCAATACCAACCTCGCCCGTAAGCCTAGCCCATGCATCTGCCATATGAACTGCAGCAGCCTCATGCCTGGTATGAATCAATCTCATTTTTTGATCAAATATGGCATCAAATATAGGCATGATGTGATTACCAGAAAGGGTAAATACATTACTAACTTCTGCGTTGAGCATTGAGGCAACCAATGCATCGGCTCCACGTGTAATTGGACTAGGCATAATTTCTTTCGAGTGGATTGCGTTACTTAATTCCGAGTTGAGTACTTAATTTGGAGTAAGAGACATATTGAGATGCAGCAAATTTCTCAGTGTCCATGGGGGAGAGGATGCGGGGGATGCCGCCATATCGAACATTGCCAGCCTGCCAGTTAGCATCTTTGTCAGCAATATTCAGAACATTAACCCACTGATTAATGACATCCTGGCTCAGTTTAGGAGGTCCATATAAAGCGCTCCAACCTACAATCGCTTCCAGTTGTGGCATCCCTGCTTCTTTTGCTGTCGGTACATTGGGAATATCTTTTACACGTTCTGGTGTGGTGGTAACAAGGGCTCTTAATTTGCCGGCTGTAATTTGCGTGAGTGCTGAAGTGAGATTGCCGCAGCTGAAATCCACTTCACGTGCGAGTACAGCAACAACAGCCTCTGATCCGCCCTTATAGCTAATGTTGACTGCTGCATCGGAATTTAATTTCAGGGTTTGAAGCATGAGTTGAGGGGCAAAGTTCAAAATAGTTCCTGGTCCAGACGAGCTGTAATTTAGCTTCCCAGGTTTATCTGCAATGGCCTTAGTGAGATCGCCAAAGGTCTTATAAGGGGAGTCAGGGTGAACAACACACACTACGGGGTTGAGTTCGAGCAAGCCGATAAAAGTAAAGTCATTCCATTTGTAACTTAAATCAGACTTCATCGCAGGGAGTACGGCTTGTGATCCCACTCTAGCTAGCAATAGCGTATAGCCATCTGGGGCAGCGTCTTTAACGAATTGCGAGCCAATGGCTCCGCTCGCGCCACCTTTATTTAATATAACGACGGGCTGCTTTAAAACGTTTTGCGCTACTGTGCCTAAATTGCGTGCTGATTGATCTGCATCCCCGCCGGCGTTGTAAGGAACAACAATAGTTACTGGTTTATTGGGATACGTCTGCGCGCTCAAGTTGGCGCTTAATGCGAATAGCGATAAACACAGTGCACGACGAGTGAGGTTAAAACTATTGCTGAATGGTAGAAACATGTTGGTACCCCCTTATTCTTAAGAATTAAGCCTAAAAAAATTAATACTGCATTGAATCAACTCTTTACAGCCCTACGCACACATACTTCATCTCTAAATACTCATCCATGCCCCAGACGCTCCCTTCGCGCCCCAGGCCTGATTGTTTTACCCCTCCAAAGGGGCCAACTTCATTGGATACTGCACCAGTATTGACGCCCACAATGCCGTACTCCAACGCTTCTGCCACCTTCCAGATCCGTCCAATATCTCGACTATAAAAATAAGATGCCAAGCCAAAAGGAGAGTGGTTTGCAAGGCGCACAACCTCGGCATCATCATCAAAAGCCATAATGGGCGCCACAGGCCCAAAGGTTTCTTCACTACTGATGCGCATTTCGGGAGTCACGCGACTAAGGATAGTCGGCTCATAAAAGTGCCCACCTAAAGCGGCAACCTTACCGCCCGTCACTAGGGTTGCACCCTTGCCTAGTGCATCAGCTACATGGGCTTCTACTTTAGCCAAAGCTGCTGCATCAATGAGGGGCCCTTGCTGCACGCCAGCATCCAAACCATTGCCTACCGCAAGAGTTTTAACTGCCTTGGCAAAACGCTCAGTAAAGACATCAACTATTTTGCTATGCACATAAAAGCGGTTAGCGCACACACAGGTTTGGCCGGCATTGCGATATTTGGATACCATGGCGCCTGCCACTGCCGCATCAATATCGGCATCTTCAAACACAATAAAGGGAGCGTGACCACCCAGTTCTAAACCAAGTTTTTTAACGGTAGGGGCGCACTGTGCCATGAGCAGGCGACCCACTTCGGTTGAGCCTGTAAAGGAAAGGTGGCGCACGACGGTGGAGGCGCATAGTGCCTTACCAATTACTACCGATTGGCTGGCATCACCTGTCACTACATTAACAACTCCAGGAGGGATTCCAGCTTGGCGACTCAGTTCGGCAAGCGCTAAAGCCGATAAGGGAGTTTGCTCTGCAGGCTTTATAACAATCGTGCATCCTGCCGCTAATGCCGGAGCAATCTTTCGCGTAATCATCGCAATTGGAAAGTTCCATGGGGTGATAGCCGCACAAACACCAATTGGCTGCTTTAACACTAGCATCCGTTTATCGCCCCAGGTCGAGCTTGGAATGCTTCCGGCTACCCGCTTCGCTTCCTCAGCAAACCACTCTAGAAAGCTGGCGCCATACATTACCTCTCCCTTAGCCTCCGCCAAGGGCTTACCTTGCTCTAGTGTCATGATCATTGCTAAATCGTCTGAGGCCGCCATAATCAACTCAAACCAGCGACGTAATATATTGGATCGCTCTTTAGCAGTCAGAGCTCGCCAGGCTGGCAATGCACGATCAGCTGCCGCAATTGCTGCCTCTGCTTCTGATGCACTTAAATTAGCAACTTGTGCAAGCAGCTCGCCTGTAGCAGGGTTGGTTACTGCAAATCGGCTAGACCCACTAACCCATTGCCCATCAATCCAAGCATCGTTATGGAGGAGGGTGGAATCAACGATTCTTTGCTTTAAGTCAGAAGCTGACATATATATTGACTTTCGTATAGTGTTCTGAAAATTTAGCTCAGATTTACTAA
>NZ_NCFJ01000170.1:0-4794 GCF_002281105.1 Polynucleobacter sp. 35-46-11 | reverse complement strand
TGGCATAAGAGGCAAATTATAATTGGGGCGATGTACTCAGACTTGCTCGCAAACCTTAATCCAGAACAACGCGAGGCAGTGACCCTCCCGCCTGTCAATTCAAATGGCCAAGCCCAGTCAGCCCTGATTTTGGCTGGTGCCGGCAGTGGAAAAACCCGCGTCCTCACGACCCGTATAGCTTGGTTGATCCAAACCGGCCAGGTATCACCCATTGGTGTGCTCGCAGTGACCTTCACCAATAAGGCTGCTAAAGAGATGATGTTGCGCTTAAGTGCCATGTTGCCCATCAATACCCGGGGTATGTGGATTGGCACTTTCCACGGTCTTTGCAACCGTTTATTGCGCGCTCATCACAAAGAAGCGGGTTTGCCGTCCACTTTTCAGATTTTGGACACCCAAGATCAGCTTTCCGCAATTAAGCGCCTTTTGAAGGGCTTAAAGGTAGATGATGAGAAATACCCCCCTAAGCAGTTGCAATATTTCATTGCGCACGCAAAAGAACGTGGTCAGCGTGCCAAAGAGTTATCCGTAGGGGATGACTTCCAGGCCAAGATGGCTCAGTTGTATGCAGCTTACGATGAGCAGTGTCAGCGTGAGGGTGTGGTCGACTTTGCTGAACTCCTATTGCGTAGCTATGAATTACTCAAACATAACGAAGCCATTCGCACGCACTATCAAGAGCGTTTCCGCCATATCTTGATTGATGAGTTTCAAGATACCAATGCACTGCAATACGCTTGGCTTAAATTACTCTCTGGTCACGATGCTAGCCGTGTAAATGTGAGCGGCATGGGAAGTAGTGCAGTCTTCGCGGTGGGTGATGACGATCAAAGTATTTATGCCTTCCGTGGTGCAGACGTTGAGAATATGCGTTTGTATGAAAAGCAATACCACCCCATGATGGTGAAGCTTGAGCAAAACTATCGCTCACATGGCCACATCTTAGATACGGCCAACTATCTTATTTCTAATAATACGGACCGTCTGGGTAAAAACCTGCGCACCGATGCTGGTCATGGCGAGCCAGTCCGCATCTATGATGCTCCAAGTGATCACGCAGAAGCCGCCTGGCTCGTAGATGAAATCAAAGCTTTAGTAAATAGCGGTATCAAGCGTACTGAAATTGCTTTGCTCTATCGCAGCAATGCTCAGTCACGCATCATCGAGCATGCGCTATTCTCCGCAGCAATTCCGTATCGTGTGTACGGTGGGCTTCGCTTCTTCGAGCGCGCTGAAATTAAACATGCTTTAGCGTATTTACGCCTACTAGAAAATCCAAATGACGATACCTCTTTCTCGCGTGTAGTCAATTTCCCAACGCGTGGAATTGGCGCAAGATCGATTGAGGCTGTGCAAGATGCAGCTCGCGCACAAAATAGCTCTTTATATTTAGCAGCATCAACTTTGGATGGTAAGGCGGGCGCCTCATTGGGTGGTTTTGTGCGATTGGTAGACCACATGCGTGAAGCTACTCGTCACAACACTTTGCCAGAGACGGTAGAGTTTGTGATTCAGAACAGCGGATTGATTCAGCACTATCTCTCTGAGCGTGAAGGCCAAGACCGCGTAGAAAACTTACAAGAACTCATTAACGCTGCAACCGCATTTATTGCGGAAGAGGGTTATGGTCAGGATGCTACTGCTGCTACGCTGCCAGGTGAAAATGCGCCTGGCATGGTGGAGATATCTCCATTGGCAGCATTCCTCTCGCACGCCTCTCTCGAGGCTGGTGACAACCAGGCTCAGGCTGGTCAAGACGCCGTTCAGCTCATGACAGTCCACTCGGCTAAAGGTTTGGAGTTCACCTCCGTATTTATTACGGGCTTAGAGGAAGGTTTATTCCCGCACGAGAACAGTATTAATGAGCAG
Source organism: Polynucleobacter sp. 35-46-11 (assembly GCF_002281105.1). Classification (NCBI taxonomy): domain Bacteria; kingdom Pseudomonadati; phylum Pseudomonadota; class Betaproteobacteria; order Burkholderiales; family Burkholderiaceae; genus Polynucleobacter; species Polynucleobacter sp. 35-46-11. Next base: position 2,925 of record NZ_NCFJ01000170.1, on the reverse strand, counting down.
AATGGTTTAGAGGAAGAGCGTCGCTTGATGTATGTCGCAATTACTCGAGCAAAAGAGCGTCTCTATCTCTCGCATACACAGTCACGAATGCTCCATGGTCAGGTACGCTACAACATGCCTTCCCGCTTCTTGGAAGAATTACCATCCGATTCCTTGAAGTGGCTCACTCCAAAAGTAAAAGATGCTCGCTGGGGCGGAGCCACCAGTGGTAATGGTGGTCGTTCAGGATCTACTTGGCAAGATGGCTACACGCGTCAACGTGAGTTTGGATCGAATGATTTCTTTGACAGTGGTAATGAGCGTGAGAGACCTGCAAGACAAATTGGGCGAGTAGGTTCTGCCTCAACCTCAGTAACCAGAATGGCCTCACCACCGCGTGGAAATTACCCATTCACGATTGGTCAGAATGTTTTCCATACCAAATTTGGCGAGGGAAGGGTGACGGGCTTGGAGGGTAATGATGCTGATGCGCGCGCTCAAGTGAACTTCAAGCGCCATGGTGTGAAATGGCTACAGCTCAGTATTGCTAAGCTTGCTGCGATAGACTAAATCAGTAACTAAGTCAGTATTTACGCAATCAAGCTTGCCGATTCTTTTTCAGCAAAGCAGGCTTTCCAGGTTGCAAAGAAAGAGCAATGCATCACAGTGAGTCCCGCCATGGAAATGGGGGCGATGATGAATGATGCGGCTTGACCAAAATCCAGCGCATCCAGAATGGAGCCAATGCTTAATGGAATGGCAACCAGGATCGCACCCCAAATTGCGATGTATAAAAAGAATGCACCGCGATTTGTCCAGCATGCAATGGCACTAGAAAAGAGCGCCTGAGCTACTGGCATGTCAGCCCAAGCAACGAGCACGGGGGAGAACCACATGAGCATTGCAACTGGTACATAGAGTAGGCTACCAAAAAAGAGAATCAAATAAATCTGGTTGAGCGCTTCGGGCGTAATGGGTTTTTCATTTGTCATGAGCGGGATCAGTACGTCAAAATCCACTAGCATCCCCAAGATAAAGCTCAACATCAGAATGAGCGCTGCGTACACCAAACCTAACTGAAGAATGCGTTTTCGAATTAAGGGGGTGGATTGCAGGGCAGTCACATAGACTGTTGGACGAATACGTTCTTTTTGAATGGCTAAGCGACAGGCGGTCATAAAGCCAACAGATAAAGTAGGTGTGAGTAATAAAACGGCAAAAACACCAATCACTGGCACGAGAACAGCTAATTGCGCTACAAAGACATACAGAAAAATCAAAGTTAAAAAGCCCAATGGATTTTGTTTAAAAAGCCAAATACCTTGACGGATCCAGGTATAGCCTTCTTTTGGAGAGACAGAATTTAGTTTCATATTGCTTTGCGACTTAAGAGAATATTTTCAAAATGACGAGGGTCATGTGGGGTCAGCATTTGCGCATCACGCGGCAAGTAAAAATCCCACAAGCGAGAAATCCAAAACCGCAGAGCTGCAGCACGCACCATTAGTGGCCAACTTGCTTTCTCGCTGTCGGTAAGTGGTCGAACAGATTGATAGGCATCCATTAGCGCCATGAAGCGAGCAGGATCTAAATCCTGTTTATTTTCGGCAAGGCACCAATCGTTTACTGTAACCGCTAAATCAAATAACCACTTATCTGTTCCAGCGAAATAAAAGTCGAAGAAACCACCTAGCTGATCTAGAGAGCTATCGCCAGCACCTTGGGGGTCGAATAGTACGTTATCTCTAAACAGATCGCAGTGGCTTGCCCCTTGCGGCAGCGAAGTATATGCCTCTGAGGTAAAGAATTTTTCTTGAGTAGCGAGTTCGGTTGTGAGTAATTCTTTTTGAGAATCAATCAAGTGGGTGAGTACCAGAGGAACAGTTTTTTTCCACCAAGACAGGCTGCGAAGATTTTCTTGGGTGTGCTTGAAGTCACTACCAGCTAAATGCATCTTGGCTAAATTTTCACCAACCAGAGCGCAATGCTTTGCTTCAGGAGCGAGCCGGGAAAGGCCAGGGAGTTTGCTCACAATCGCTGCAGGCTTACCCTTTAGGTTAAACAGAATCTGCCCGTGTTTATTCTCGAGTGGCTTAGGTACTAGAATGCCTTTGTTTGCCAAGTGACGCATCAACTCTAAGTAATACGGCAACTGGCCTGCTGACAGCCTCTCAAAAATAGTGAGAACGTATTCCTGTTTCTTGCCGTTCTTTTCAGTGTCGAGAAAGAAATTGGAGTTCTCGATGCCACCATGAATGCCGCGAATATCAACCGCTTGTCCAATATCAAAATCAGCTGTAATCCAATCAGAGATATCACTCAGTTCAACAGGTGTGAAGACGGCCATGACTAAAAGTGAAAGATGCGAATGGTGGGATGCAGAGTGTCAGCGATTAAAAAGGAATGCTGATACTAGGAACGCTAATGAGATCAGTTTCTTTTGGGACGCCTGGCATGACGGTCGCTGGGGGTGCCATTTCATAGTTGGTATAGCGTGTCTTTACATCAACCTGAGTAGGTGCGTTTGTATCTTTATATTCAGTAATTTCAGTACCGGTAGCCTCTTTATGCTGAAAGCTCGGTTTACGGCCTTCTGGTGCATTGGTTGCTTGAGATGCGCTGACGGCAGGAGCTAATGGCTGATTGTTAATGCGCTGTAGTTCGGATGGGCTCAGTGCCTGAGAATTATTTTGAGCATGCGCTGAATTGAAGCCGAAAGAGGCAAAAGCCACTAAAAAGCTTGTTAGAACAAGGGGTTGGCTCACAGAAGAGTGGAGTAAGTTAGTTAGAGCTTGCATCATTTTTCACCTTTATTGGCCTCTTTTCAGGAGGATTTGAACCTGATCCGTAGGCAGTTAGCAACTAGATTGTACGATTGCGGTATGACTAAACATAGACTCTTGTTGGTAGACGGTTCTAGCTACCTCTATCGCGCCTTTCATGCCA
>NZ_NCFJ01000169.1:0-4801 GCF_002281105.1 Polynucleobacter sp. 35-46-11 | reverse complement strand
TGGCATAAGAGGCAAATTATAATTGGGGCGATGTACTCAGACTTGCTCGCAAACCTTAATCCAGAACAACGCGAGGCAGTGACCCTCCCGCCTGTCAATCCAAATGGCCAGGCTCAGTCAGCCCTGATTTTGGCTGGCGCCGGCAGTGGAAAAACCCGCGTCCTCACGACCCGTATAGCTTGGTTGATCCAAACAGACCAGGTTTCGCCTATTGGTGTCCTAGCGGTGACCTTCACCAATAAGGCCGCTAAAGAGATGATGTTGCGCTTAAGCGCGATGTTGCCCATTAATACCCGCGGCATGTGGATTGGCACTTTCCATGGTCTTTGCAACCGTTTACTGCGTGCGCATCACAAAGAGGCGGGTTTACCGTCCACTTTTCAGATTTTGGACACCCAGGATCAGTTATCCGCCATTAAGCGCCTTTTGAAGGGCCTAAAGGTCGATGATGAGAAATACCCCCCTAAGCAGTTGCAATATTTCATTGCGCACGCCAAAGAGCGTGGTCAGCGTGCCAAAGAGTTATCTGTTGGCGATGACTTTCAAGCCAAGATGGCGCAGTTGTACGAAGCCTACGATGAGCAGTGCCAGCGTGAAGGGGTAGTTGACTTTGCTGAACTCTTATTACGCAGTTATGAATTGCTTAAGCACAATGAAGCGATTCGGACGCATTACCAAGAGCGCTTCCGCCATATCTTGATTGATGAGTTCCAGGATACCAATGCCTTGCAGTACGCCTGGATCAAATTGCTCTCTGGCCATGACGCTAGTCGCGTCAATGTTAGCGGTATGGGAAGTAGTGCAGTCTTTGCAGTGGGCGATGACGATCAAAGTATTTACGCTTTCCGCGGTGCAGACGTTGAGAACATGCGTCTTTATGAAAAGCAATATCACCCGATGATGGTCAAGCTTGAGCAAAACTACCGCTCACATGGCCACATCTTAGATACAGCCAACTATCTTATTTCTAACAATACAGATCGTCTAGGGAAAAACCTGCGCACCGATGCTGGTCATGGCGAGCCAGTCCGCATCTATGACGCACCAAGCGATTATGCTGAAGCCGCTTGGCTCGTAGATGAAATCAAAGCCTTGGTAAATAGTGGCATTAAACGTACTGAAATTGCCTTGCTCTACAGAAGCAATGCGCAGTCACGCATCATCGAGCATGCCTTGTTCTCTGCGGCGATTCCGTATCGCGTGTACGGTGGACTACGATTTTTCGAGCGGGCCGAGATTAAACACGCCTTGGCTTATCTCCGTCTTTTGGAGAATCCGAATGACGATACCTCTTTCTCTCGTGTAGTGAATTTCCCGACGCGTGGTATTGGTGCGAGATCCATTGAAGCCGTGCAAGATGCAGCACGTGCTCAGAATAGTTCTTTGTATTTGGCGGCGTCAACATTGGATGGTAAGGCAGGCGCTGCTTTAGGTGGCTTTGTGCGCTTAGTGGATCACATGCGCGAGGCTACTCGTCACAACACATTACCTGAGACAGTCGAGTTTGTGATTCAGAACAGTGGCTTGATTCAGCACTACCTGTCTGAACGTGAAGGCCAAGATCGCGTAGAAAACTTACAGGAATTAATTAATGCCGCAACCGCATTTATTGCGGAAGAGGGTTATGGCCAAGATGCCACTGCTGCCACACTACCAGGTGAAAATGCGCCTGGCGTAGTTGACGTATCGCCATTGGCAGCTTTTCTCTCTCACGCTTCATTGGAGGCTGGTGATAACCAAGCCCAAGCGGGCCAAGATGCCGTTCAGCTGATGACAGTGCACTCTGCCAAAGGCTTGGAGTTCACCTCCGTGTTTATTACTGGTTTAGAAGAGGGTTTATTTCCTCATGAGAACAGCATTAATGAGCAGAATGGTTTGGAGGAAGAGCGTCGCTTGATGTATGTCGCGATTACCCGCGCCAAGGAGCGCCTCTATCTTTCTCATACGCAGTCACGGATGTTGCACGGTCAAGTGCGCTACAACATGCCATCTCGTTTCTTAGAAGAGTTGCCATCGGATTCATTGAAGTGGCTCACCCCAAAAGTAAAAGATGCCCGTTGGGGTGGCACTACTGGTGGAAATGGTGGTCGCGCAGGATCAACTTGGCAAGATGGCTATACGCGTCAGCGCGAGTTTGGATCAAATGATTTCTTTGACAGTGGTAATGAGCGTGAGAGACCTGCAAGACAAATTGGGCGAGTAGGTTCAGCATCTACTTCCGTAACCAGAATGGCTTCACCACCACGCGGGAACTACCCATTTACGATTGGACAAAACGTTTTCCACACCAAGTTTGGTGAAGGGCGTGTGACTGGTTTAGAGGGCAATGATGCCGATGCGCGCGCTCAAGTGAACTTCAAGCGCCATGGTGTGAAATGGTTGCAGCTCAGTATTGCTAAGCTTGCTGCAATAGATTGAGCAAGTAACCAAGAAGGAGGCAAAGAAATCAATTATGCAATCAAGCTTGCTGATTCTTTTTCAGCAAAGCAGGCTTTCCAAGTGGCAAAGAAAGAGCAATGCATTACAGTGAGTCCCGCCATCGAAATAGGGGCGATGATGAAGGATGCAGCTTGACCTAAATCAAGCGCATCAAAGATGAAGCCAATCGTTAAAGGGATGGCGATTAGGATCGCACCCCAAATAGCGATATACAAAAAGAATGCACCACGATTTGCCCAGCAAGCAATAGCACTAGAGAATAGCGCCTTTGCTACTGGCATATCAGCCCAAGCAACGAGTACAGGTGAGAACCACATCAGCATTGCTACTGGGACATACAGCAAGCCACCAAAAAAGAGAATGAGATAGATCTGACGAATGGCTTCAGGAGTGATGGGTTTGTCGTTCGTCATCAGCGGGATGAGCAATTCAAAATCCACCAGTAAGCTCAAGATAAAACTCAGGGCCAGAATGAGTGCTGCATAGACTAAGCCCAGCTGCAGAATGCGCTTACGTACGATGGGTGTTGACTGAAGCGCAGCTAAATAAACTGATGGACGAATACGCTCTTTCTGAATTGCTTGACGACAGGCGGTCATGAAGCCAACCGATAAAGTGGGTGTGAGTAATAAAACGGCAAAAATGCCAATAACGGGTACGAGTACGGCTAGCTGGGCCACAAACACATACATGAATACCAACATCAAAAACCCTAAGGGATTTTGTTTGAATAGCCAAATGCCTTGACGAATCCAGGTGTAACCCTCTTTTGGGGCGACGGAGTTGAGTTTCATATTGCTTTGCGGCTTAAGAGAATGTTTTCAAAATGACGGGGGTCATGTGGGGTCAGCATTTGCGCATCACGCGGCAGGTAAAAATCCCACAAGCGAGAAATCCAGAACCTTAACGCTGCAGCGCGAATCATGAGGGGCCAGCTTGCTTGCTCTTCAGATGTAAGTGGTCGAACAGATTGATATGCATCCATCAGCGCTTTGAAGCGAGCGGGATCTAAATCCTGTTTGTTGTCAGCAAGACACCAATCATTTGCGGTGACTGCTAAATCAAATAACCACTTATCGGTACCAGCGAAATAAAAGTCAAAGAAGCCGCCAAGTTGATCTTGAGAAGTATCGTTTGCACCCTGAGGGTCGAACAGCACATTATCTCTAAAGAGGTCGCAATGGCTTGCCCCTTGCGGCAGTGATGCATAGGCCGCAGAGGTAAAGAATTGTTCTTGAGTGGCAAGCTCAGTTGTGAGTAATTCTTTTTGTGCATCGCTCAGGTGCGATAACACTTGTGGAACTGTTTTCTGCCACCAAGAAAGACTGCGAAGATTTTCTTGAGTCTGCTTGAAGTCACTGCCAGCCAAGTGCATCTTTGCTAAATTTTCGCCAACTAGGGCGCAATGCTTTGCTTCAGGAGCGAGTCTGGAAAGGCCCGGAAGCTTGCTGACAATGGCTGTCGGCTTGCCTTTGAGGGTAAATAAAATTTGCCCCTGTTTGTTCTCAAGCGGCTTGGGTACTGCGGTGCCTTTATTGGCCAGGTGACGCATCAACTCTAAGTAGTAGGGAAGTTGCTCTGCTGATAGTCTTTCAAAAATAGTCAGAACATATTCTTGTTTCTTGCCATCCTTCTCGGTGTCGAGAAAGAAATTGGAGTTCTCGATGCCACCATGAATGCCGCGAATATCAACCGCTTGTCCAATATCAAAATCGGCCGCAATCCAATTGGAGATATCACTCAGCTCAACGGGTGTGAAGACTGCCATAACTAAAAATGAAGGGCGTGAGTAATAAAGGTAATCAGTGATTAAAAAGGAATACTGATGCTAGGAACGCTAATAAGATCAGTTTCTTTTGGTGCGCCAGGCATGACTGTAGCTGGGGGCGCCATTTCGTAGCTGGTATACCGTGTCTTTACATCCACCTGAGTGGGTGCATTGGTATCTTTGTATTCGGTGATTTCAGTGCCGGTGGCTTCCTTATGCTGGAAACTAGGTTTACGACCTTCAGGCGCATTGGTCGCTTGAGATGCGCTGACTGCTGGTGCTAATGGCTGGTTATTAATGCGCTGTAGCTCGGATGGGCTCAGTGCCTGAGAATTATTCTGGGCGTGGGCTGAATGCAGGCCAAAAGAGGCAAAAGCCACTAAAAAGCTTGCTAGAACAAGGGTTTGGCTCACAGAAGAGTGGAGTAAGTTAATTAGAGCGTGCATCATTTTTCACCTTTTTAGGCCTCTTTTCAGGAGGATTTGAACCTGATCTGTAGGCAGTTAGCAACTAGATTGTACGATTGCGGTATGACTAAACATAGACTCTTGTTGGTAGACGGTTCTAGCTACCTCTATCGCGCCTTTCATGCCA
>NZ_NCFJ01000168.1:0-4805 GCF_002281105.1 Polynucleobacter sp. 35-46-11 | reverse complement strand
AGTAATATGAAAACCATGTTTGACTTAAATACGATTGATAGTCAAGGAATAAGAATGAACGACACAACTACACCAGTAAAAAAAGACGTTAAAAATGCCCTAGAGGTTCGCAATCTCAACTTTTTCTATGGATCCTTTCAAGGTCTAAAAGACATTAATTTGGATATTGAAGAGGGTAAGGTAACAGCATTTATTGGTCCGTCTGGCTGTGGAAAGTCTACATTGCTGCGCACACTTAATCGCATGTATGACCTCTATCCAGGTCAGCGCGCTGAAGGTGAAATCAACTTTTATGGCCAGAATATTCTAGAGCCTGGACAAGACCTTAATCTCCTTCGTTCACGAATTGGAATGGTTTTCCAAAAACCAACTCCTTTCCCAATGTCGATTTATGAAAATATTGCCTTTGGTGTCCGTTTATACGAAAAGCTTTCCCGTTCTGAAATGGATGAGCGTGTAGAGTGGGCTTTAAACAAAGCTGCGTTATGGAATGAAGCAAAAGACAAGTTAAATCAAAGTGGTCTTTCACTATCAGGTGGTCAGCAGCAGCGTTTATGTATTGCTCGAGGTGTAGCGGTAAAGCCTTCCGTGATTCTTTTGGATGAGCCAACTTCAGCATTGGATCCCATTTCAACTGGAAAAATTGAAGAGCTCATTAATGAGCTAAAACATGAGTACACGATTGCGATTGTGACCCACAATATGCAGCAAGCAGCCCGTGTATCGGACTACACTGCTTATATGTATCTTGGTAGCTTGATTGAGTACGGTAAAACCGATGAAATATTTATTAAGCCTAAGCGTAAAGAAACAGAAGATTACATAACCGGTCGATTCGGTTAATTGGAGATGAATATGCCAGATAAACACCTTTCCTCGCAGTTTGATGCCGATTTAAATTCCCTGTCCAGTAGATTGCTGGAGATGGGTGGTCTTGTTGAATCCCAAATCTCCTCTGCCATGCGTGCATTTACGCAGATGGATATTGATACTTGTAATGTCGTCATCGCTAATGAAAAGATCGTAAATGATCTCGAAATTCAAATCGATATGGCCTGCACGGAATTGATTGCACGTCGCCAACCAACTGCTCGAGATTTACGTTTAGTGATGGCGGTATCAAAAGCGATTACTAATTTAGAGCGCGCTGGTGATGAGGCAGAGCGTGTAGCCAAAAGGACTAAGCGTTTGATTGAGTCTGGTGCGACTCACAATATTAATGTTGCTGAGATTCGTTTATCGGGTCAGATGGCTATTTCTTTACTGCGTCGCAGCTTAGATGCATTTGCCCGTCTTGATACGATTGCGGCAGCGGAAGTAGTTCAGGAAGATCGTCAGATCGATGAGGAGTTCAAAGGCTTTGTTCGTAAGTTGATTACTTACATGATGGAAGATCCACATACGATTTCTACTGGCTTAGATATGCTCACAATTGCTAAAGCCATTGAACGCATTGGTGATCATGCCAAGAATATTGCAGAGTTTGTGATTTATATTGCCAAGGGCTCGGATGTACGTCATATCCCCCATGAGGATTTGGTTCGCGAGGCGAATAAACCGTAACTATCCATACTAAAGCGGAATTTGCTATGACTCACCGGATATTGATTGTTGAAGATGAGCCTTCGATTGCTGAACTCATTGCAATTAATTTAAGCCATGCAGGATATGAGGTGCAAAAGGCGCTTCAAACTGACGTTGCTGCAAACATGATGCGCGATGAGCTCCCTAATCTATTGATTTTGGATTGGATGCTACCTGGTAAATCCGGCGTTCAATTTGCCCGAGAGCTTAGGGCAAATGAGCGCACTAGATCTTTGCCGATACTCATGCTGACCGCCAAGAGCGAAGAGAACGATAAGGTCTTGGGCCTTGATTCCGGAGCCGATGATTACGTGACCAAGCCTTTTTCTCCTAAAGAGTTAGTCGCCCGTGTAAAAGCATTGTTGCGCCGACAGATTCCGCTAGAGGGGGACGGTCCCTTAGCTGTTGGTCCATTAAAGCTCGATCCAGTTTCCCATCGTGTGAGTGCTACGTGGCCAAACTGTGAACCACAGACATTATCTTTAGGACCTACAGAGTTCCGATTGTTGCAATTTATGATGGCCAACTCAGAAAGAGTCCATTCTCGTGAAAATTTGCTTGATAAAGTCTGGGGTAATGAGGTTTATATAGAGGAGCGTACTGTTGATGTTCATATCAAGCGGCTCAGAGCAGCCTTATCCCCAGCAGACTGCGATCGCTTTGTAGAGACAGTTCGGGGTAGTGGATATCGAATCACAAAAACACCCACCCAGACCTGATATTTATTGGGTGGACTTGAGTTTTTCTAGTCTTCTGCAGCAGATGCTCTAAGATTGCGGAATGTTCTCCGTTTTCTTCCGATTTTTTCTTCTTCTTTGCACAGCTTTTTTTGCTGCTTTGATTGCCCAAAATAATGTTGGCCCTATTACAGGCATTTCAGTAGGCATTGCTTTTCTCTCGATTCTGCTGATTTACTCCTACATTAATTTAGCGCGCCTACGAAAATACACTGTAGAGGATAGGCTAGAGTCAATGCCACTGCCTAGTGGTTATTGGGAAGAGGTTTTCTTTTACCTGCAACGATTAGTGCGTAATCTTAAGTTGCAAATGCTATCTGTTGAGAAACAACACAATCGCTTTATTGAAGCGTTTCAGGCTTCGCCAAACGGCATCATGATGCTGGATGATCAAGATCAAATTGAATGGTGTAATGCGATCTCAGAGCGTTTCTTTGGCCTTCAATTCAAACGTGATGTGATGCAGCGTATTAATTTCCTGATCCGTCGCCCGGAGTTTATTCGCTATCTTCATGATCGTCATTTTGAGGAGCCATTACTTTTAGAGCGTATGGGTCCTAAATCAAATCTTAGTTTGATGTTGCAAGCTTTTCCTTTTGGTGAGAAGCGTCACTTACTCTTGGTGCAAGACGTTACCGATCTACAAAAAGCGGATGCCATGCGGCGGGACTTTGTGGCAAACGTTTCCCATGAGATGAGAACTCCCATTACCGTATTAATGGGGTTTCTGGAAACGATCCAATCTTTAGATTTAGATAAAGCCCAACAGGATCAATATTTTGAGATGATGATGTCTCAAGCCCAGCGTATGAAAAGCCTTGTAGAGGACTTGCTAACTTTAGCTAATTTAGAAGCGAATTCATTGCCGGCACCAACCCAGCCCATACAAATGCAGACTGTCATGGCGCTTCTGAAAAATGATGCTGAGGCACTCTCTAAGGGTCACCACGCTTTTTACTTCGATGTTGAGAGCTCTAAAAATATTCTGGGAGAAGAGCGGGAAATTCTCTCGGCATTTAGTAATTTAGTCTCTAATGCCATTCGATACACGCCTGATGTTGGCTCTATTAGCGCATCTTGGCGCGTAAATGCTGCAGGAGAGGGCGAATTCTCAGTTGTGGATACTGGCCCAGGAATCGCTTCTGAGCATCTTTCTAGGCTAACTGAGCGCTTCTATAGGGTAGATCGCAGTCGCTCACGCGATACCGGTGGAACTGGCCTAGGTCTAGCTATCGTGAAGCATATTGCGAGCCGACATCAAGCGCAATTAATCATTGAGAGTACACCTGGAAAGGGAAGTACATTTACGATGCGCTTCCCTAAGGAGAGGTTGACAGATTAGATAAAAGTTTTAATCCTTTTTATCCTTCTTGTCTTTCTTATCCTTCTTGTCTTTCTTATCCTTCTTGCGTTTAGATTCCTTAGGTAATTTATCTAACTTACCATTGGCGTAAAGGCACCAGACCTTAATTTCCTCTAGAAGTTCAGTGAGGTCCTCATAAGATAGGTTTTTAAAGTCCTGCAAGCCAATGGCTCCAGACTCTTGAAGCTGTTTAACAGCGTCTTCGTACTTATATTCACTCATAAATTTCCACGTAAAGTTGTAAGAACGGGGTAATGCTAGCAAAGTAATATGACAAAACCCCTTTTTCTGATATTTCTGGGGTTTTATTGAGTTCTGCTCCTTAAGTTCAATGAAAAATTACACAATTTTGCGAATTTTTAGCGAGAGATAGACGCCAGCACCAGCCATTGCCATGAGGACCATCACGATATAGAAAGACTCCTTAAGCCCAGGAAGGTCCTCCATATTCATTCCCATGATTCCTGTGATCAGGGTCATGGGCAAAAAAATGACCGTCATGACTGAGAGTACTTGTAAGTTACGGGCATTGAATTCGGCAACGTGGGCAGCTTGTTCATCCTGCAGAATTTTGGCCCTGTCATATAAATTTGAAATTTCTTGGACTAAATGGGAAAGTAGATCAAGGTCATCGCTCAGCCTGAGCTTGTCCTCATCTGAAAACCAGTAGGGAACTTTCTTTTGTAGGCGATTTAAAGCAATGAGTTCTGGTGAAAATTGCCTTCTTAAGCGACTGCAATCGATGCGCGTTCTTCCCAGGTATTCATGTTCGGGAAGCTCTTTTGCTTTTAATAGCAGCTCCTCTTGATCATCCATGGTGTCGGAGAGTTGGATTAATAAGGTTCGCAGATATTCAGCGCGCAGATCAATCAGTTCGTGGAACAATTCGATAGCCGAGCAAGGGTTGAGGGCTCCACTTCTCAAGTCAGAGCGCAGTCGATCCGTTGTTCTTAAGGGGTTGTTGCGCAGAGAAATCATTAATCGTGGAGTGAGAATGGCCCATAGAGTCCCCAGGCTATGATCACTATCCTCGTTGCCAAACTCTTGCTGGAAGTCATTCATCACCATTAATAAGCAATCGTCCAGCTTTTCAATGCGCTCAAGACGACTACGAGTTACTC
>NZ_NCFJ01000167.1:0-4815 GCF_002281105.1 Polynucleobacter sp. 35-46-11 | reverse complement strand
CTTCTTAATTATTCGCAATTAATTCTCTTTACCAACTGCCACTGAGTAACCATGCTTACTTAATAAGGCATGTTGCTTTGCTTGATCCAAGTCATTAGCCACCATCTCAACGATCATTTGATCGAGTGTGATTTCTGGAACCCAACCCAGCTTTTCTTTGGCCTTCGTTGGATCACCCAAAAGGGTTTCGACTTCAGTAGGACGGTAATAGCGTGGATCAATTTGCATAATCACATCACCTACCTTTAAGGCTGGTGCTTTATCACCTTCAATGCTAGCAACGATGGCCTTCTCGTTTTCGGCAGCGCCTTCAAACTTGAGAGCAATACCTAATTGCTTGGCGCTACGAGTGATAAATTCCCTGACCGTGAACTGCACACCAGTAGCAATCACAAAATCCTCTGGCTTGTCTTGTTGGAGCATTAACCACTGCATACGCACATAGTCTTTCGCATGACCCCAGTCACGCAGGGCATCAATATTACCCATGAACAGACACTTCTCAAGGCCTTGGGCAATATTGGCTAGGCCGCGAGTCACTTTGCGAGTAACAAAGGTTTCGCCACGACGCTTGGATTCATGGTTAAAGAGAATTCCGTTACAGGCATACATGCCGTACGCTTCACGGTAGTTCACGGTAATCCAGTAAGCGTACATCTTAGCTACTGCATAGGGGCTTCTAGGATAAAAAGGGGTTGTCTCTTTTTGTGGAATCTCTTGCACTAAGCCATAGAGCTCAGAAGTGGATGCTTGGTAGAAACGGGTTTTCTTCTCCAGACCTAAAATACGAATCGCTTCAAGCATCCGCAGTGGGCCCATTGCATCGACATCTGCCGTGTACTCTGGGGATTCAAAAGAAACGGCCACGTGCGACTGCGCGCCCAAGTTATAAATTTCATCAGGCTGACACTCTTGAATAATCCTCACCAAATTACTGGTGTCAGTCAGATCGCCGTAATGCAGAATCAGGTCAGGATGGTTCACATGAGGATCTTGATATAGATGATCAATCCGCTCGGTATTAAATGAAGACGCACGGCGCTTAATCCCATGAACGATGTAGCCTTTTTCTAATAGGAACTCAGCCAGATAAGAGCCATCTTGGCCAGTAATACCGGTAATTAATGCGACTTTTTGATTATTTTTCATATTTATTTTGACTACTGTTTTTTTAAATAACTAATAACTATATTAAAAATTGATTATAAAGATTGATACATTCTTTTGACGACTTCAGCACCCTTGATTGAGGCCTCCCAATTTAGCCCTTTATTTGCCTTGCTCGGATCCGCCCGTCCAATTTCTAAATCTGTCGGGCGAAAAAGAGTCGGATCTTGAACCACAAAGTCTTTCCAATTGAGCTTTGCTTGCTCAAACGCAGTCTTCACAAACTCTTCTAAGGTAATCGTGGTTCCTGTGGCAATCACAAAGTCTGCTGGTTTATCTTGTTGCAACATCAACCACATGGCCTCTACATATTCAGGGGCCCAACCCCAGTCCCTGGCAATATCCAAACGCCCCAGCTTTAACTGCTCTTTGCTGCCCTGAGCAATACGCTTTACGGCTCGAATGATTTTTTGCGTCACAAAGCGCTCAGGGCGCAGTGGAGACTCATGGTTAAACAAAATACCAGTGCAGGCAAATAAGCCATAGGCATCACGGTAGTTATTGACTAACCAATAGGCGGAACTCTTTGCAACCGCATAAGGACTCATTGGGTAGAACGGAGTATTTTCATTGGCTGACTCGCCGTGGGTGTCACCAAAACATTCACCAGATCCAGCATGGTAGATTTTGATGGGTTGCTCCACCATGCGACAACCCTCTAAGATATTGAGGGTACCCAAGGTAATACTTTGAATGGTTTCAGCAGGCTGTTCAAAAGATAAGCCTACCGAGGATTGGCCTGCTAAGTAATAAATCTCATCGGGATTACTTTTGCGTAGCGCAACCAACACACTTCTAAAGTCCTCTGGGACCATGGAGATATAACTGACTTGACCTTCAATACCCAACTTCTTAAGGTTGGCAAAAGAGGAGCCTTGTACATCTCGTGAAGTACCAAAAACTGCATAGCCTTTTTGCAAAAGCAATTGTGCCAAATAGCTACCATCTTGGCCACTCACCCCACAAATTAAGGCGGTTCGCTTTTTTAAACTATTGAGCTCTGCTGAATTCATTTCATTGCTCATTATTGTGAGCGTCCATAAGTATCTTCAAATCGCACAATATCGTCCTCACCAAGATAACCACCCGATTGCACCTCAATAATCTCTAGTGCAGTTTTGCCAGGATTAGCCAAGCGATGAGTTTGGCCTTGGGGGATATAAGTACTTTGGTTCTCAGTCAACATGATGACCTTGTCGCCATTCGTAATTTCTGCGGTACCTTTAACCACAATCCAATGCTCAGCGCGATGATGGTGCATTTGCAAGGATAAGCTCGCTCCAGGTTTTACCTGAATACGCTTGACTTTAAAGCGCTCACCCTCATCCACGCTGTCATACCAACCCCAAGGTCTCGCAACCTTACGGTGCAGGTTTTTCTCTTCACGCTGTTGTTGCTCTAATTGATTGACGATACTTTTAACATCTTGGCTATTGGAGCGATCGGCAACCAGCACCGCATCAGCCGTTTCAATAATGACTAGGTTATCAATGCCCACAGTACCGACTAAACGACTACTGGCATGCACCAATGAGTTATTAGTATTGCTCAGCAAAGTATCGCCACTAGTGACATTACCGCACTCATCTTTTTTACCCACTTGCCAGACTGCATCCCAGGCACCTAAATCATTCCAACCTGCATTGAGCTCAACCATCTTGATCTGATATTGACTACCAGGGCATTTTTCAATCACAGCATAGTCAATCGACTCACTCGGAATAGATTGAAATACTTCCTTGTCGGGGCGAATAAATTCAGCATCGCCAGATTGATCAATCGCTCTAGCAACCCAAGCCGTCTCAGTGGCACCAAAAATATCAGAGCGAAATTCTTTTAAAGCGGCGAGCCAAGTGCTCGCACGCAAAACAAACATGCCGCTATTCCAGAAATAATGGCCGTTGTCTAAATAGGATTGGACAGTTTTGGCATCCGGCTTCTCTGCAAATTGCTCAACAGTAAATTCACCATGGATGCCTTGAGTCCAACCCTTCTGAATGTAGCCATAACCCGTCTCTGGCGCGGTTGGCGTAATACCTAAGATGGCAATCGTTTTTTTACTCTTGTCAGATGCAACCACATTGACGCAATCTTGCAATGCCTTAGTAAACGCTGCGCCATTCTGAATAGTTTGATCTGCCGGCGTAATCACCAAAATGGGATCGGATGATGTTGTATTACTTTCAGATCCCTGCTCGCTGGCATATAGCGCAGCTAAGGTTAGTGCTGGAGCAGTATTGCGGCCGATGGGTTCAAGTAATAGTGTTGCCTTGACTTGGGGCAACTCCCGTAATTGGTCTGTAACTAAAAAGCGATGCTCTTCGTTGGTCACAATCAGTGTTTTACCAATGGTAATAGAAGACTGCGCATTTCCAGTGTTTCCGGTGTTTCCAGTGGCAACGGTATTTAATCGCTCCACCGCCTGTTGAAAGAGGCTTTTTGCTGAATCATCACCTGAAAGCACCAAAAACTGCTTTGGAAAGCCCGAGCGAGATAAAGGCCAAAGACGAGTACCAGAGCCACCACAGAGAATGACGGGAATGACCGGTATAGCTGGAATATCAGAACTTGCTTTGGTCATGAGCTGTGTGGGCTAAGCCTTTATGCTTTTTGTAAATAAAAGAAGATTTTATAGGCTTTATGGGCGCAAACTCAGCTTATTGGGGTTTACACATTTTTTATGAATTTATTAGAATCTCACTAGCGATCAGAATTGTTAAAAAATCGCATTTTTAGACCCAAAATTAATTAAAACCACAGGAGTCAGACATGTCTACAAGCAACATCCCCAAAATCAACGTCCGTAATTCCGTTATCGAGTGCGCCCAATCCTTGAAAAAGGAAAATGCAGGCAAATATCACAACTACGGCATTAAAGACTGCATCGCTTCGATTGCAGCGACGAAGCGAAATTAATCACAAACCATTGCTTTTAAAGGGTTAATTTGGTCTATTGGGGTAGCGTTTACCGGTTAGGTTACTGTAAACCGCCCCAGCCAAGACCAACAGTAATGAATCGACCATGACCGGAAAGAATGCATACCGGAAGTGCATCACGTGACCCAGGACCACAATTAAGGCCACTGCGGCTGCCGGCGGATGCAGGCAGCGCAAGATAAACATTCCCAAAATAGATAAGCTGGCAGCCAAAGGCATCGCCAATAAGGGTTCACCAACTAGGTGAATGGTTGCGATACCAATTAAGGCAGAAACAGTATTGCCTGCAATTACAGCCCAGGGCTGGGCCATAGGACTTCCCGGCAAAGCAAAAACTAATAACGCACTTGCACCCAAAGAGGCCATAAGCCATTCATCAAGACCACTAAGCTCACCAAGGAACTTAGCAGTAGTAAGCACTAACATCAGGCCAATAAAAGCCCCTGCAACAGATCGAATTCTTTCAATCCAGGGCACTTGGGGCTGATCCCCGCCCAGATAAAAGAAGTAGCGCTTAATTGAATTCCTGAACTGATGTCTCATGTTTTTTCTATGGGTATGTCCAGACAATCATAAACCTGCAATCAAATGAATTAAATCCATTTACCCAATAAAAAAGCTGCCGAAGCAGCCTTTCAATCACATTAACGCAAGTGCAGCATTAAGCCTTCTTAGCGTAAGCAGAGCACCAGCCTTTACCCGCAACTTGCT
>NZ_NCFJ01000166.1:0-4826 GCF_002281105.1 Polynucleobacter sp. 35-46-11 | reverse complement strand
GGTTTTACAAGATGCCGACGTGGTGAAATTGGTAGACACGCTATCTTGAGGGGGTAGTGGCTTAGGCTGTGCGAGTTCGAGTCTCGCCGTCGGCACCAAATTGTAAAATTAGTAGGGTTTATCTTGTAAATCAAGAATTTTTGTACCGGAATAATTGATAATTTGTAGTTTCTTAGGACTTTCCAGACGAACGACTCAGGGCCATTTTGAATCTCGCTAATTACTTTCCTGTTCTTCTTTTTATCCTCGTAGGTATTGGGGTGGGTTTAGTCCCCATGTTCCTCGGAAAAATCTTGGCTCCTTCGAAGCCTGATTCGGAAAAACTGTCGCCATATGAGTGCGGTTTTGAAGCTTTCGAAGATGCACGTATGAAGTTCGACGTGCGTTATTACCTCATCGCCATCCTATTTATCTTATTTGACTTAGAAACTGCATTCCTATTCCCATGGGGTGTGGCCTTACGTGATATTGGTTGGTTCGGCTACGCCTCTATGGTGATTTTCTTATTGGAATTCATCGTGGGCTTCGTATATATCTGGAAAAAGGGCGCTCTCGACTGGGAGTGATAGATATGGCACTAGAAGGCGTTCTCAAAGAAGGATTTGTTACCACTACTGCAGACCAGTTAATCAACTGGACGCGTAATGGTTCTTTATGGCCAATGACTTTTGGTCTTGCTTGCTGTGCTGTTGAAATGATGCACGCAGGCGCATCTCGTTATGACTTGGATCGATTTGGTGTGGTGTTCCGCCCATCTCCACGTCAATCAGATCTCATGATTGTTGCTGGCACCTTGTGTAACAAGATGGCTCCAGCGCTTCGCAAGGTTTATGACCAAATGCCTGAGCCACGTTGGGTTATCTCGATGGGCTCTTGCGCTAATGGCGGTGGTTATTACCATAACTCGTATTCAGTAGTTCGCGGCTGTGACCGCATCGTGCCAGTAGATATCTATGTTCCTGGATGCCCTCCAACTGCAGAAGCATTGATCTACGGAATTATTCAGTTGCAATCCAAGATCGCTCGCACTAGCACGATTGCGCGGAAGGCTTAATCCATGTCAGATCGTTTAGTTCAACTCGCCGCTAACCTTGAAAAAGTTTTAGGTAAGCGCGTTCAGTCAATTGAAATTGCTTTGGGTGAGGTGACTGTAGTTCTTAATGCAGACACCTATTTTGAATCCGCTATGTTATTGCGTGATGAGCCTTCATTGGCCTTTGAGCAATTGATTGATTTATGCGGCGTAGATTACCAAGATTACCGTGAAGGGCAGTGGGGCGGCCAACGCTTTGGCGTAGTGACTCATCTCTTATCCATAGCTCACAATTGGCGTTTGCGTGTTCGTGTATTCGCTCCAGAGGATGTTTACCCGGTAGTAGCTTCATTAACTCCCGTTTGGTCTGCAGCCAATTGGTTTGAGCGTGAAGCATTTGATCTCTACGGCATCTTGTTTGATGGTCATGAAGACTTGCGTCGTATTTTGACTGACTACGGTTTTATCGGTCATCCATTTAGAAAAGATTTCCCAATTTCTGGCAATGTAGAAATGCGTTACGACCCAGAGTTAAAACGTGTGGTGTATCAGCCTGTCACGATTGAAGCGCGTGAGATTACGCCACGGATCGTGCGCGAAGAGCAGTACGGAGGTCCGGTTTAAGTCATGGCACAAATTAAGAACTACACCCTCAACTTTGGTCCTCAGCATCCTGCGGCACACGGCGTATTGCGCTTAGTGCTTGAACTTGATGGTGAAGTCATTCAACGCGCTGATCCACATATCGGTTTATTGCATCGCGCCACAGAAAAATTAGCCGAGACACGTACTTGGATTCAAAACGTTCCATACATGGATCGTTTGGACTATGTCTCGATGATGGCAAATGAGCATGCTTACGTGATGGCAATTGAGAAGTTGCTACAAGTAGATGTACCTTTGCGTGCGCAATACATTCGCGTGATGTATGACGAGTTAACCCGCTTGCTCAATCATCTCTTATGGATTGGTTGTCACGGTCTAGACGTTGGTGCAATGGCTGTGTTCTTGTATGCCTTCCGCGATCGTGAAGATATTTTTGATATGTACGAAGCAGTGTCAGGCGCTCGTATGCATGCTGCTTACTATCGTCCAGGTGGCGTCTATCGTGATCTGCCAACGCAGATGGCGCAGTACTCTCAGTCTAAGATTCGTAGCACCTCTGCGATTAAGCGTTTGAATGAAAACCGTAGCGGCACTTTGCTTGATTTCATTGAGCAATTCTCAAATGGTTTTGATGCCAACGTAGATGAGTATTGCAATCTCTTAACGGATAACCGTATTTGGAAACAGCGCTTAGTGGGTATTGGTGTTGTGACTCCTGAACGTGCTTTACAGCTCGGCTTTACAGGCCCTATGTTGCGTGGTTCTGGTATTGAGTGGGACTTACGTAAAAAGCAGCCTTACGAAACTTACGACAAACTCGACTTTGACATTCCGGTTGGCGTGAATGGTGATTCTTATGATCGCTATTTAGTACGTATGGAAGAAATGCGTCAATCGAATCGCATCATTAAACAGTGTGTGGCTTGGCTTAAAGCAAATGATGGCCCTGTCATGAGCGACAACCATAAGGTATCTCCACCAAAGCGTGTGGATATGAAGACCAATATGGAAGAGTTGATTCACCATTTCAAACTTTTCACTGAAGGTATGCACGTTCCTAATGGCGAGGCTTACTCTGCTGTTGAGCATCCAAAAGGTGAGTTTGGTATTTACTTGATTTCTGATGGTGCAAATAAGCCATACCGAATGAAGATTCGTGCACCAGGCTTTGTGCATCTGTCCGCAATGGATGAAATGTCACGCGGCCACATGTTGGCTGATGCAGTAACCATTATTGGTACCCAAGATATCGTGTTCGGGGAGATTGACCGCTAATACAGCGCGCCAAGGATTAATTCATGACAACAACTCTTCAACTTTCAGACAAAACGCTCGCAGACATTGCGCGCAATGTCGCGAAATATCCCCCAGAGCAAAGACAATCCGCTGTGATGGCTGCTCTGATAGCCGCTCAAACCGAAGTAGGTTGGGTTTCACCTGAAGTAATTGAAACTGTCGCGCAAATTTTGGGAATGCCAACGATTGCAGTGGACGAAGTAGCTACTTTCTACAACATGTATGACACCAAGAAAATTGGTAAGTACAAGTTGGTAATTTGCACCAACTTGCCTTGCCAGTTAACTCATGGTGAAACTGCGGCTACTTATTTAAAAGAAACATTGGGTATTGGCTACAACGAGACAACTCCTTGTGGCACTTTCACCTTGAAAGAGGGTGAGTGCATGGGCGCATGTGGCGATTCTCCAGTGATGCTGGTGAATAACAAGCGCATGTGCAGTTTCATGAGTAAAGAAAAGATTGATGCTCTATTGAGTGAGCTCCGTGCAGAAGGGGAAGCAGCATGACTAGCTTGCACGATAGACACATTAAGCCTTTAATCCTTGCTGGATTGAATGGTGAAAACTGGCGCTTAAAGGATTATGAAAGCCGTGGCGGCTATCAACAGTTGCGTCGCATCATCAACGACAAAGTTGCACCGGATGCGATTATTGCTGAATTAAAAGCATCATCATTACGTGGTCGTGGAGGTGCAGGCTTCCCTACTGGGTTGAAGTGGAGCTTTATGCCCCGTCAATTCCCTGGCCAAAAATATTTAGTTTGTAATAGTGACGAAGGTGAGCCAGGTACATTTAAAGACCGCGACATCATGCGTTACAACCCGCATGCTTTGATTGAGGGCATGATTATTGGTGCCTACACTATGGGTATCACTGTGGGTTACAACTATATCCATGGCGAAATTTGGGAAGTCTATTCTCGCTTCGAAGAGGCGCTTGAAGAAGCTCGTGCTGCTGGATATCTCGGCGATAAAATCATGGGAAGTGATTTCAACTTCCAATTACATGCTGCTCCAGGATGGGGCGCCTATATCTGCGGTGAAGAGACTGCGCTTTTAGAATCACTTGAAGGCAAGAAGGGTCAGCCGCGCTTTAAGCCGCCATTCCCAGCAAGCTTTGGTTTGTATGGCAAGCCAACTACGATCAATAACACGGAAACATTTGCTGCAGTGCCATTCATCATGGCAATCGGTGGTCCAGCGTATTTAGAGTTGGGCAAGCCAAATAACGGCGGTACGAAGATTTTCTCTATCTCTGGCGATGTGACTTATCCAGGTAACTATGAGATTCCATTGGGGACTCCATTTGCTGAGTTGTTAAAGCTTGCTGGTGGTATGCGTGATGGCATCCCTCTGAAAGCGGTTATTCCTGGTGGATCTTCTTCACCGGTTATTCCTGGTGCTGAGATGATGACTCTCACAATGGATTACGACAGCATTGCGAAAGCGGGTTCGATGTTGGGATCTGGTGCTGTGATCGTGATGAATGAAACACGTTGCATGGTTCGTGCCTTAGAGCGTCTGTCTTACTTCTATCACGAAGAATCTTGTGGTCAGTGCACCCCATGCCGTGAAGGTACTGGTTGGTTATGGCGCATTGTGAGTCGAATTGAGCACGGCGAAGGACGCCCAGAAGATTTGGATTTATTGAATGATGTAGCGGCCAACATTCAAGGTCGCACGATTTGCGCATTGGGCGATGCTGCTGCAATGCCAGTTCGTGGCATGTTGAAGCATTACATGGATGAATTTGCGTATCACGTAGAACATAAGCGCTGCTTAGATTCTGCGAAACCTTTATAAGACATTGAGCACGGGACATCTTAAAGTGAGCATGGTTGAAATCGAATTAGATGGTAAGGCAGTAGAAGTTCCGCAAGGTTCGATGGT
>NZ_NCFJ01000165.1:0-4829 GCF_002281105.1 Polynucleobacter sp. 35-46-11 | reverse complement strand
AGTATTGATATCTGGTGAAAATACGCGAATATTATTTGCCAAACAATCGTCATACAGAATCTTCACCTTATCAGTGTCATCCATTGCGAGCGATAAGTTGGCCGCCATAAATTCAGCAGGGTAGTAAGCCTTAAGCCAGGCAGTTTGATATGCCAAGAGTGCATAAGCAGCAGCATGGGATTTATTAAATCCATAGCCCGCAAAGCGCTCCATCAAGTCATAAATCTCATTGGCCTTGCCTTCAGTAATACCGCCGGCTTTTGCACCATCACTAAAGATCTTGCGATGCTGCGCCATCTCTTCAGGCTTCTTCTTGCCCATCGCACGACGCAACATATCTGCGCCACCCAATGAGTAGCCACCAATCATCTGGGCCATCTGCATCACCTGCTCTTGATAGACCATGATGCCGTAGGTTTCTTGTAGAACGGGCTCAATACGTGGATCCGGATACTCTACTTTCTGACGCCCATGCTTACGTTCAATAAAGTCCGGAATCAAATCCATTGGACCTGGGCGATAGAGTGCTACAAGCGCAATAATGTCTTCAAAGCGGTCAGGCTTGGCTTCACGAAGCATGCCTTGCATGCCGCGACTTTCTAGCTGGAAGACGGCGACTGTATTGGCATTCTTTAAAACTTCAAAGGCCTTTTCATCATCAAGTGGAATTTCACCAATATTCCAATCTTTACGATCAGCATGCAGCGTCTTAATCCACTTCTCAGCAGCGGCCAAAATAGTCAACGTCGTTAAACCCAAGAAGTCGAACTTCACTAGACCGATAGCTTCTACATCATCCTTATCAAACTGACTAATAACGGAGCCGCTCTCTTGATCTTTAGAGTCTTTTGCCTCTTGGGTATAAAGCGGGCAAAAATCGGTTAAACGACCGGGGGCAATCAATACGCCACCCGCATGCATACCGACGTTGCGGGTCATGCCTTCAAGCTGCTGTGCAAGAGATAAAAGCTGGCGCACCTCATCTTCATTCTTTTCGCGCTCGCCTAATTGCTTCTCTTCCTTCTTGGCCATTTCGATAGTCATGTACTGACCTGGCTTATTCGGGATCAACTTAGCAATACCATCAACGAAGTTATAACCTTGCTCCAGCACGCGACCCACATCACGA
Organism: Polynucleobacter sp. 35-46-11; assembly: GCF_002281105.1. Lineage (NCBI taxonomy): Bacteria > Pseudomonadati > Pseudomonadota > Betaproteobacteria > Burkholderiales > Burkholderiaceae > Polynucleobacter > Polynucleobacter sp. 35-46-11. Next base: position 3,700 of record NZ_NCFJ01000165.1, on the reverse strand, counting down.
ATCGCCGCTCTGGCAGCCATCGTTCCAAAGGTCGCAATTTGACTGACCGCATCTTTGCCGTACTTATCTTTTACGTACTGAATAACGCGATCGCGCCCATGCTGGCAGAAATCAATATCGAAGTCGGGCATCGATACCCGCTCAGGATTTAAGAAGCGCTCAAAGAGGAGGTTGTAACGCAGTGGATCAAGATCCGTAATACCGAGCGAGTAAGCAACCAAAGAGCCGGCACCAGATCCGCGACCCGGACCTACTGGAACGCCATTATTTTTTGCCCAATTGATGAAGTCAGCAACAATCAGGAAGTAGCCTGGGAAACCCATTTGAGAAATGGTCTTCACCTCGAAGACTAGGCGCTCGTGATAACGAGCCTCTTCCTTTGCACGCTCCTCTGGATCTGGGAAATTGCGCTCCATATGGCGCTTCAAACCAATCTCCGATTGCTGCAACAAATAATCGTCGAGCGTAATACCAGGAGGCGTTGGAAAATCCGGTAAGCGTGGCTGACCTAAAGTTAAAGAGAGATTGCAACGTTTGGCAATCTCCACCGAATTAGCCAATGCAACAGGCAAATCTGCAAAACGCTTTTCCATCTCCTCTTGAGATAAGAAATACTGCTCTTCATTAAATTTCTTGGTGCGACGAGGATTGCCTAAGAGCTCTCCTTCAGCAATACAAACCCGCGCCTCATGGGCCGTGAAATCACTGCGTTGCATAAACTGCACTGGGTGCGTAGCAACTATAGGTAGATCTAATTCACTTGCGAGATGGCAGGCTAGCTGAAGTTGCTTTTCATCTTGAGGATGGCCGCCACGCTGCACTTCAATGTAAAAAGTATTCGGGAATAACTTTGCCCAATGTTTAGCAGCATCTTTAGCTTGATCTTCTTGGCCGGCTAAGAGCGCACTACCCACATCACCCCAGCGTCCACTCGAGAGCGCAATCAGTCCATATGCCAGTGTTCTTTTTGCAGCTTTATCTTCAGCTTTAGAAGCGGGCTCACTAAACCACTTGCGATCTACCTCTGCCCGACCACGAGATTGATTCTCCAGGGAGGCTTTGCTTAATAGCTGACATAAATTGAGGTAGCCAGAGTGGTTTTGTACTAGGAGCAATAAACGATGGGGTTGATCTGGGTCTTGGGGGTTGCTAATCCAAACATCCGCACCTGCAATTGGCTTAACTCCGCTCGAGCGTGCAGCGCTATAAAAACGGACTAAGCCAAATAAATTACTCAAATCAGTGAGCGCCAAGGCTCCCATGCCGTCTTTTTCGGCTGCAGCTACCGCATCATCAATACGAACGACACCATCCGTAATTGAAAACTCGGAATGGACGCGCAGATGAACAAAACGGGGTGAAGCCATGAGATCATTTTAGCTGTGCCGAACCTCAAAAACCCCTCACCCCCTGCTGACGGCTATCGCGGGCGCTTTGCCCCCTCGCCTACTGGCCCGCTTCATGCGGGATCCTTGGTTGCCGCCCTAGGAAGCTGGCTGGATGCCCGACAAAATCAAGGAAAATGGCTAATCAGAATCGAGGATTTAGATACCCCCCGCTGCATTCCGGGGGCGGATCAAGAAATCCTGAGCCAACTGCTTGCCTGCGGCCTTAGCTGGGACGAGGAGCCAACATGGCAATCCAAGCACCAAGATCGCTATAAAGAGGCTCTAAAGCGCTTAAATGAGCTCCAAACCATCTATCCCTGCACCTGCTCCCGGCAAACCATTGCAAATACCCTTGAAGCTCGCGGCATAGTCACCCTTCGCAATCAAGAAATAGTCTACCCAGGTAGCTGCCGCCCTCAACAAATACCCCTGTATGAGGATGAAAACATCTTTACGGTTGAAGCAGCCTGGAGGCTCGCTCTTCCCCCAGATCTCAGTATTCATTTTGAAGATCTCGCTCTAGGTATACAAAGTCAAAACCTGAATCAAGAAGTGGGGGATTTTGTATTACGTCGTCGGGATGGCATATTCACCTATCAGCTTGCCGTAGTGGTAGATGATGCCGAACAAGGCATCACTCATATTGTGCGTGGTGCAGATTTACTGAACAACACAGCACGACAAATACATTTACAAAGTATTTTGGGATACCCAACACCAAGCTACTTGCATCTACCGCTAGTGCTCGATGAGCATGGTGAAAAACTCAGCAAGCAAAATTTGGCGAACGCTATTCATACAGAAAATGCGCAACAGGCTTTACAGGAATTACGTAAAGCTGGAGAGCATTTAGGATTGAGAGATCTTCCGGATGGAAAAGATACTTCGATTGCTGAGTGGCTCTTAGCTGCCACCCAAGCTTGGAATAGAAAAATTATTTCTTCTTAAAGCCACCGAGCAGAGCGCCAACAGCTGGTCTTGCAGGCGTAATGCCAACTTTTTTCTCTTCAGGATTACTAGTCTCTGATGATGACTTGTTGACAGCGCTAGGCTCATAAGGCTTATAGAAAAAAGGGTCCGACATTTTTGGTGGCGCCTCTGATCTGGATGAGCTTCTGCTGGGAGCGTAGCTAGGATTACCCTCGGGTAGCGGCTGGATCTCCAACTTGCGTTTCATCAACTTTTCAATATCGTCGAGTAAACGTTTTTCACTAGCATCGACCAGTGCAATCGCATCACCCTTGCTACCTGCTCGACCCGTACGACCAATGCGGTGAATAAAATCTTCCGCATTAAATGGCAACTCATGATTAATAACGCAAGGCATCGATGGAATATCCAAACCACGTGCAGCCACATCTGTTGCAACCAATGCTTCGATGGCGCCAGATTTAAATGCATCCAAAGTGAGAGTACGTTCGCCCTGACTCTTATCACCATGAATCGCGCCCGCTTTAATTCCATCACGCTCTAATGAACGCGCTAATCGAGCACAACCTAAACGACTGTTAGTAAAGATGATGCACTGACGAGATAAACCTTGACGAGTGCGCGCCTCAAGGACTTTTACAATCGCGCGTTGCTTGTCTTCACTGGCTACCATATGCACTACTTGCTTTACAGTATCGGCTGCGGCGTTTTGGCGTGCCACTTCAACAGTAACCGGTGTGCGCAAATAACTTTGCGCTAATTTTTTAATCTCTGGCGAGAATGTTGCTGAGAACAAGAGTGTTTGGCGCTGAGCGGGAATCAAATCAATGATGCGCTGCAAGTCGGGCAGGAAGCCCATATCCAACATGCGATCTGCTTCATCTAAAACCAAAATTTCTACTTGAGAGAGATTGGCAACTTTAGAACCAATGTGATCTAGCAAGCGTCCTGGGGTAGCAATCAAAATCTCAACACCACCACGCAATGTCGCAACTTGCTCTTTCATATCCACGCCACCGTACACCACGGCAGCACGCAAATCAGTGTGCTTGGAATAGCTCGCTGCATTCTCGGCAACTTGCACAGCTAACTCACGTGTCGGCGTTAGCACCAAGGCACGAATTGGGTGACGAGCTGGTGAAGCACTGCTACTCGCATGACGCAGGATCTTTTGAATAATTGGCAATACAAAAGCAGCCGTCTTACCGGTACCAGTCTGGGCAGCGCCCATCAAATCACTTCCAGCCAAAACGTGCGGAATAGATTGCGCTTGAATCGGAGTCGGGGTGTTGTAACCCTGCTCAGATACCGCTTTTTGAATCTTTGGATCTAAGCCAAAGTCAGCAAAGGTAATTGTTGCTGGGGTGGCGCTACTCTCAGTA
>NZ_NCFJ01000164.1:0-4847 GCF_002281105.1 Polynucleobacter sp. 35-46-11 | reverse complement strand
CAAATCAGGTTGCTTTAAGGCAAAGCCAATAAACAGGAGAATGGTTACTAGAATTTTTATAAATTCGCCAGAAACCACTGCTGCCAAATATCCGCCAGGGCCTGATTTTACATTTTTTTTTGCCGCCTCTAAGCGCACCAAAAATAATGCCGAGGGTAAAAACCCAATCAAACCACCTACCAAAGCCGAGCTAGTATAAACGCTTTTGTCAGCCTGGTTAGAAAAAACAAAGCAGGCAGAAGCAATTATTAGAGTTAGCACTACCTGACTTAAGACGATCCACCATGAATTCATTAACCTAAAGTTGAGCGGCTTTGCCTTACGCAATGCATCCATTTCCTCTTTACTCAGAGCTTTAAAGGAGTCATCGTCGATTTCATCCCATTGATGCCTAGGAATGGGCCGTTCTTTATTCACAAAATTCATTTCTCGAGGCGGAGTAAAAGGGCTTTAATCTGCCCTAATACCCAGTTTTTTTAATAAGGAATCTAACTCGTCAAATTGGCTAAAGCGGATTCTAAGCTCGCCACCCTTGCCTTTAAACTTGAATTCAGCATTTAAACCTATTAAATCGGCGATTTCTTGTGTTAAACGACGCATATCTGGGTCGTGCGTTGGCGCACCCCCCTCAGTCTTTGTTTTAGCTTTTTTGTCACCGATTTGGCCGCCGGCCAGCGCCAAGGCAGTAGACATTCTTTCGGCCTCACGAACAGAAAGGCCTTGAGCCGCAATTCTTTGCGCCAAAGCCACCTGACTTGCTCCTGGCAAAGGCAAAAGTGCACGAGCATGGCCCATATCAATGTCGCCCGCCAAAAGCATGGCTTGCACTGGTTTTGCCAGTTGGTTTAAGCGCAACAAGTTGGTTACAGCACTGCGTGATTTTCCCACCGCTTTTGCAGCTTGCTCATGCGTAAAACCAAACTCTTCAATCAGCCTTGCAAGTCCTTGGGACTCTTCTAGCGGATTCAAATCTTCGCGCTGCATATTCTCGACTAAGGCCATTGCTGCAGCAGCCTGATCATTGGCACCAGAAACTAAAACGGGCACCTCTTTTAAGCCCGCTAAAGTTGCGGCACGAAAGCGACGCTCACCCGCAATAATTTCGTATTTGCCAGGAGCAACCAAACGCACCAACAATGGCTGCATCACACCTTGCTCACGAATACTTTCAGCTAACTCTTGTAATGCCACCGCTTCCATTTTTTGACGCGGCTGATATTTACCCGCCTGCAATGCAGTCAACGGCAAACGATTAATTTCTGCTGTAGTTTCTTTCTGAGCCTTATCACCAAGCAGCGCTTCTAAGCCGCGACCCAAACCTTTTTTCTTTATTGCAACCATAATATTTTTTATTGTTCCTAGGTTTTACATTTGCTTAATGCGCTCAATCATCTCGGCACCAAAATCTAAATATGCTTTAGCGCCACGAGATGACCTATCAAACGCCACCCCAGGAAGCCCGTAGGACGGGGCTTCTGCCAGGCGAACGTTACGGGGAATGATGCTCTTAAATACCTTGTCGCCAAAGTGCTCAAGCAATTGATCGGAAACTTGTTGCTGCAATGTCATGCGCGCATCAAACATCACGCGCAACAAACCTATGATCACCAAATCAGGATTTAAGTTGGCGTGAACCTGCTTGATGGTGTTCACTAAATCTGACAATCCTTCTAGTGCAAAATATTCACACTGCATTGGCACGATCACACCATTCGCAGCACACAATCCATTGAGCGTTAATAAAGATAGTGCGGGAGGGCAGTCAATTAAAATAAAGTCATAATCATCTGCAACTAGAGCGAGCGCATCTTTCAATCTTTGTTCGCGAGAATCTAAATCCACCAACTCAATTTCTGCGCCAGCTAAATCACGATTGGCTGGCAACACATCATAGCCAGAGCTCTCGCAAGGTACTGCGGATTCTTTTACTGTTGATAGGCCAATTAAGACTTGATACACGGTGCTATTCAAGTCTGCTTTTTCAACTCCAGACCCCATCGTTGCATTACCTTGTGGATCTAAGTCCACCAACAAAACGCGCTGCTGATGCCCAGCCAAACCTGCGGCCAAATTAACTGCGGTGGTAGTCTTTCCAACCCCACCTTTTTGATTAGCAATACAAAATATTTTGGCCATAATTTTTCTTAAAAAGGTCGTGCTTTAAAGGTGTGATTTTCTCACGGGGGATAAAACCAACAATCGTCTTTCCACCGCTAAGTTTGGGATCTGCAAAGGCTCATCGGCAACTAATCGCCAATCATCCATGCAAACGTCTTGCAACTCTTCATCTGCCCGCTTGGCCTTCATTGCAAACACCAAGCCATTTGGCTTGAGAAGTGGGAGGGCAAGCTCCAAAAAATGAGCAAGATTGGTAAATGCCCTAGAAATCACTGCATCAAACTGTCCCGGCTGTGATTTCGCCACCATCTCAACGCGCTCACTCAAGACTTCAATATTCTTTAAACCCAACTTGCCGCGTACATGCTGCAAGAATGCTGTCTTTTTACGGATCGCCTCAATCAGGGTTACATGCCAACCTGACTGCAAAATCGCAATGGGTATGGCTGGCAACCCACCACCAGAGCCAAGATCTGCAATTTTGGGGTTTTCTTGGTCTAGAAATTGGCGCATGATCGGCAAAACTGTAATAGAATCAATGAGATGCAGACGAACAGAGTTTTTTTCACCCTCAATTGCAGTCAAATTGTGGACCTGATTCCAGCGACCCATTTCCTGCAAAAAGAGCTCCAAATCATCAATTTTGGCAGGACTGAGATTCAAGCCTAAATCCTCAATCCCCAAAGAAACTAAATCGTTACTCATGGGTTTCTTCTTGCGTCCTGCCTAAGCCCTTTTTCAGATGGACCAATAGCAAAGAAAGGGCTGCAGGTGTCACCCCAGAAATTCTTCCAGCCTGGCCAAGGGTTCCCGGCTTATGCAAATTGAGTTTTTGTTGTACCTCTTTCGATAAACCCAGAACCTGGGTGTAATCCAAAGACTCCGACAAAGGAAAGCTCTCGTTATGCTCTTGACGAGCAATTTCAACCGCCTGCCTATCTATATAGCCTTGATATTTAATGGAAATCTCAACCTGGTCTCTAATTTGTTGGGCCAAACCCAGGTCGTCGTCCAGTGTTCCTGGCGACCAAAGGCCTTCTGCCAAGCCCATAACCGCCTCATAAGTAATGCCAGGGCGCCTTAAAAGGTCGGCCAAACTACACTCGTGCGATAAATCTTGCCCCAAAAGCTCTGAAACGGCCTTGGCTGATACATGCTTTGGCCCAATCCAAATATCTTGCAAGCGAGTTGTTTCACGTGAAACAGCCTCTTGTTTTCTGCAAAACGTATTCCAACGGTAGTCGTCTACCAGACCAAGCTCTCGCCCAATGTTGGTTAAACGCAAATCAGCATTGTCTTCACGCAAGCTTAAGCGGTACTCGGCGCGGCTAGTAAACATACGGTATGGCTCTTGAACACCCAAAGTAATCAGGTCATCCACCAAAACGCCAATATAGGACTCACTTCGTTTGGGCAGCCAAGGCTCCTTGCCCTGTGCCGCCAAGCCAGCATTAATTCCAGCAAGCATGCCTTGAGCGGCAGCCTCCTCATAGCCCGTTGTGCCATTAATCTGGCCAGCAAAGTAGAGGCCAGCTATTGCCTTGGTCTCCAAACTATGGCGTAGATGACGTGGGTCAAAGAAATCGTATTCAATTGCATAACCAGGGCGCACAATGACGGCAGACTCCAGGCCACGAATGCTGCGCACCAAATTCCATTGAACATCAAATGGCAAGCTGGTAGAAATGCCGTTCGGGTAAAACTCATTCGTTGTTAGGCCCTCAGGCTCTAAAAAGATCTGGTGACTATTTCTGGAGGCAAAGCGGTGAATCTTGTCTTCAATAGAAGGGCAATAGCGCGGACCAACCCCCTCAATAACGCCGGTATACATTGGTGAACGATCCAGACCACCGCGAATAATGTCGTGTGTTTGCTCATTCGTATGAGAAATCCAGCAAGGGACTTGCCTTGGGTGCTGCTCTGGTCGACCCAGATAGGAGAAAACAGGTACAGGGTCTAAATCCCCCGGTTGCTCCAACATCACCGAGAAATCAATAGTTCGCCCATCAATCCGTGGCGGGGTGCCAGTCTTTAATCTTCCCTGAGGAAGCTTCAGCTCTTTTAATCTAGCCGACAATGAAACTGCTGCTGGGTCACCAGCACGGCCACCTGCATGATTATTTAAGCCAACGTGAATCTTGCCATCCAGAAAGGTGCCCGCGGTAAGCACCACTTTCTTGGCCATAAACTTCAGGCCCATTTGTGTAACTACACCCTGAACCTCATCACCCACAACCAGTAGATCATCTACGGCGGCCTGGAAAAGGGTCAGATTCTCTTGGTTTTCGAGGCGACGGCGGATCGCCGCCTTATATAAAATACGATCGCCCTGAGCACGAGTTGCACGAACAGCAGGGCCCTTGCTTGAATTGAGGATCCTAAACTGAATGCCAGCCTCATCGGTAGCGGCTGCCATAGCGCCGCCCATCGCATCAATCTCTTTAACTAGGTGACCCTTGCCGATACCACCAATTGAGGGGTTACAGCTCATAGCACCCAAACTCTCAATACTGTGTGTAATCAGGAGGGTGTCGCATCCCATGCGTGCAGCCGCGAGGGCAGCCTCGGTCCCGGCGTGACCACCACCAACCACAATGACATCGAAGTTCTTTGTATAACGCATGATTTGCCTCAGATAGGGCGATGATCATAGCATTTTGTGGGTTTCACGTGAAACAAATCTGTAAACAAATAACAATATCTATTGTGATTATTTTATAAGTCATTGA
>NZ_NCFJ01000163.1:0-4871 GCF_002281105.1 Polynucleobacter sp. 35-46-11 | reverse complement strand
ACTGGGCATTGGTTTTCAGTTCTAGGTATGATTACTGTATTAAGGGGAATATATGAAGCTAATCACATCCATTATTAAGCCGTTCAAACTTGACGAAGTGCGTGAAGCCTTGGCTGAAGTAGGCGTTACCGGACTCACCGTTACTGAAGTCAAAGGATTTGGTCGCCAAAAAGGTCACACCGAGCTCTATCGTGGCGCCGAGTATGTGGTCGACTTTTTGCCTAAAGTAAAAGTTGAAGTGGTTGTTGCTGATGACCAGGTAGATTCAGCGATCGAAGCAATTACTAAAGCTGCGCGCACTGGCAAGATTGGTGACGGTAAGATTTTTGTTAGTCCAATCGAGCAGGCTATTCGTATTCGCACTGGCGAAACTAACGACTCAGCAGTTTAAAAACTGCTTTCCAAAAACGCTAACTCCAAGTGAGTTAGCGTAACTGAGAGTCCGTCCGATCTACGGCTGGAGCAAGCACCTCAGAAGCTTCCAAAATTAATGCCTTTGAATTCGGGTTTGACAAGCGCACTTTTAAGCCCTGGAAGAATACATCCACCTGATTCAATCCAGCGGTAAGAACTTTAAATGGCGGCTTGCCATAAAAAGATGCGCCAACTCCAGGTTCAACCATCTTGTTTTGCAGCTTTCCTGAAGCATCGCCAACACAAATCACTTGTTTTGATTTAACTTGCACATAAACCATATCCGCTGCTTTACGGGGTGCATCTGGCTTATAGCTAATAATGCTTTCCTCAACAGGGCAGGCTGTAGAAGCCTCATCAGTAACGGCAGGCGCTACAACTACTGCTGCAACGGCTGCCGGAGCAATCGGCCCAGGCTCCGCTGGATTGACTACAGGGGCTGGCTCAATAATTTCTTCTTTTACAGCAATAATTTCTTCTGGCTTATCTGCAAAAAAGAGTGTGCGCAGGTTAATTGCTGAGAAAACCAGCGCCGCTAAAACGCTCAACCAAAGGAAAAGCTTCTTTGGGGAGGCAGGCTTTGAGACCTCTGAAGCAGCAGCAAAAGGAATTTCTTGTGCATTCGCTTTGATTGGCTCAACTTCTTTAGGCTCTTCTTTTTTGGCGGGCTCTTCAAGCTCTGGCACTTCAATTACTTTTGCTGGAGTTTGAGTGCCGTAATTGAATGCTTCCTCATCACTTAAGTTCAACAGCTTTGCTACTTTTTTAGCAGCAGTAAATTTATTCTGGGCCCCATAGAAAAAGCTGGACTCACCATTTTCCATTTGAGATATTTGATGGTGTGAAAGACAAGCCATGCCGCCAAGATCTTTAGCGCTTAAACTCAGCTTTTCGCGAGCTTTAACAAAAGCTTCTTTGCGAATCTCGGGAAGTTTGGAATTGGAATTCACAAAAGCGCTTTAAGTGTTTTATCTGTCAAAATGATGTCCAATAATATTACCTATATAACATCGGGGAAATTAGCCCAAGAGCTAGCTATTTTGGATATTTCCTAAGTCAGATTCAAGATACTTTGCTACTAATATTTGAACTGATTCCACATGCATCTTATCCATCACCCTAGCCTTGTGAACCTTAATCGTAGCGTCGGTTGTCCCCAGTTTGATGGCAATATCTTTATTAAGCAATCCCTTAACCAGCCAAAAGCAAACCTCCTTCTCTCTAGGAGTTAGGGTTGCATAATCCTTTTTGGTTTCTACTTCCTTAGAGACCCGTTTGAGCTGACGCCTATCAAACTCCAGGGCATCGGCAACAGCCTTCAATAAATCCTCCAAATTGAAGGGTTTAAAGAGGAAATCAACGGCGCCGCGCTTCAGGCTCTTGACGATTTGATGGGGGTGACTTTGGCCACTCACAAACACAATAGGTGTTTTGCGGCCCAACTGGAGTAATTTTTCCTGCAAATCCAGCCCAGTCATCTCAGGCATCTGCATATCCAGCAAGATGACTGCAGGTGCCACAGGAACTGAATGCTCTAAAAATGTCACTGCAGAGGAGAAATCGTCCACCATATAGCCCACATCCTTGAGCATTCGACCTAGGGATGTGCGCATTGACTCATCGTCGTCAATTAGGTAGATGTGGCCAACTTTAGTCATTGAATTTAAAAGAAAAAGTAATAGATAAGACAATGTACTGTAGCTTTTTTATCAAGGATATTAGCTCTCAAGCTAATAATGAGGCTCAATCAGCAAATACAATAGATAAATCTGCTTGTTGCAGTGCACAACATAAGCGCCGGGAAGTCTACATAAACCCCAGTGCTCGCCCTTGTCTCACGGCACAATAGAGCTTTTCGACAAATTCTTTTCTGGAGTCAATATCAGCATGAAACGCCTCAATGAACGCTCGCGCAATGTCACCGAAGGGGTTGCCCGCGCACCCAATCGCTCAATGTATTACGCGATGGGCTACGAAGAAAAGGATTTTGTTAAGCCGATGGTTGGCGTAGCAAATGGTCATTCCACTATTACCCCCTGCAATAGCGGTTTGCAAAAACTGGCAGACGCAGCAGTAACTGCCCTTGAAGAGGCGGGTGCAAATGCACAAATGTTTGGCACTCCTACCGTTTCTGATGGTATCGGCATGGGAACTGAGGGCATGAAATACTCCCTTATCTCCCGCGAAGTCATTGCTGACAGTATTGAAACTTGTGTCAATGGTTTATGGCAAGACGGCGTTGTGGTTATTGGTGGTTGCGATAAAAATATGCCAGGCGGCATGATGGCAATGGCGCGTACCAATGTACCCAGTATTTATGTTTATGGCGGAACCATTAAGCCGGGTCATTACAAAGGTAAGGACCTCAATATTGTTTCCGCATTTGAAGCTGTTGGTGAATTTACTTCAGGACGCATGAATGAAGTAGATCTTAAAGGCGTTGAGCAGCATGCTTGTCCAGGCAGCGGCTCTTGCGGTGGCATGTACACCGCCAACACCATGAGTTCCTCGTTTGAAGCCTTGGGCATGAGCCTGCCGTACTCCTCGACGATGGCTAATGAAGATGCTGAAAAAATCGCTAGCGCTCATGAATCTGCGATTGTTTTGGTTGAGGCCATTAAAAATAATTTACGTCCACGTGACATCATCACCAAAAAATCCATTGAGAATGCAGTCAGTGTGATCATGGCTGTTGGCGGATCAACCAATGCCGTTCTGCATTACTTGGCAATTACCAGTGCCGCTGAGATCGACTGGACGATTGATGACTTCGAGCGTATTCGTAAACGTGTTCCTGTCATCGTCGACATGAAGCCTTCAGGACAGTACTTAGCAACTGATCTTCATCAAGCCGGCGGCATTCCGCAAGTGATGAAAGTCTTGCTTGATGGTGGACTCTTACATGGCGATTGCATGACTATCACCGGCAAAACCATTGCTGAAACATTGAAAGATGTTCCATCAGTGCCACGCGCTGATCAAAAAGTGATTCGCACTTTAGATAACCCACTGTACAAGCAAGGTCACTTAGCTATCCTAAAAGGCAATATCTCTCCAGAGGGATGTGTTGCGAAGATTACTGGCCTGAAGAACCCATCCATTACTGGACCTGCTCGCGTATTTGATTCTGAAGATGACGCAATGGCAGCCATCATGGCGCAAAAGATCAAAGATGGTGACGTCATGGTGATTCGTTACGAAGGCCCTAAAGGCGGTCCTGGTATGCGTGAGATGCTTGCCCCTACCTCTGCCCTCGTCGGTCAAGGCTTAGGCGAGACAGTAGGTCTCATCACTGACGGACGCTTCTCTGGCGGTACTTGGGGCATGGTAGTTGGTCACGTTGCTCCCGAGGCTTTTGTAGGCGGTACGATCGCCCTTATCCAAGAGGGCGACTCTGTCACGATCGATGCCCACAAGCTCCTCATTCAACTCAATGTGAGTGATGAAGAGATTGCTAAGCGTCGTGCTGCTTGGGTACAACCAAAGCCACGTTATACCCGTGGATTACTTGCTAAGTATGCTCACCTTGCAAGCACTGCAAGTAAGGGCGCAGTAACCGATCTCAATTTGGATTAAGTATTAGCAATAAATCCAAAGCAGTAAAACAAAAGCCCCTAGGTAAAACTAGGGGCTTTTTTAATACTTAAGCTTGATACAAGTGTGCGCTTAGTGCTTCATCGCTCCACCGTGACCGGCACCAGGATTACCCATCGCATTTACAGGCATCTTCACTTCTACTTCGCCTGCTTTAGCAAACTTCAATTTGACCGGAACAGTCTCGCCAGCAGCTAAAGGTGCTTTGATATTCATAAACATTAAATGCAAGCCACCTGGCTTCAATTCCACTGCGCCACCTGCTGGCACTGGAATATCTTTCACTTGACGCATTTTCATGACGTTGCCATCCATAGCCATTTCATGCAACTGAACTTCACCAGATACTGGTGAGCTTGCAGAAATGAGTTGGTCAGCAGCACCCTTGTTTTCAATCTTCATAAAACCACCAGCAGCCATTTGGCCTGGAACAGTAGCGCGTGTGTAAGCATTTTCAATTTGTACGCTACCAACTTTAGCGTTTTGAGCCTGAGCCATGCCAGCCAAACCAAAACCTACAACGGCAACTAATAATGCATTTAATAAAGTATTACGTTTCATTCGTACATCCTCCTAGTTAATCTTAAATCCCAAGATATCTCTCGAGTTCTTTTCCAAACCGCTCTCGCTCATTAGCGCCAACAAAAAAACCAATTGGAACTTCTTTGGTAGAAGTCTTTAACACCAAATCTTTACCCGTTGACTCGTTATGAACCAACTTAGTCCAAACAGTATTGAACTCATGTTGCTGAATCTTGCCACCCCAACTTCTTTCAAACAACAACTGCTTACCAGAGATCGTAATCTTTTCGTAATCCAAAGCATGTCGTGTATAGACATACAAAGCAATGGTGACCGCCAGA
>NZ_NCFJ01000162.1:0-4898 GCF_002281105.1 Polynucleobacter sp. 35-46-11 | reverse complement strand
AATGGGATCTCCTACGCTCTTCATCCAAATCGCAATATCACAATGGGCCTGCACCCCATCGCCAAAAACTAAATTACCCAAAGGTAGGCAGGCCTCTAAAATCTTATTAGTATTGCCCCCTACAATGCGTAGCGGTAATTTTTTATCGACTGGTAATGTAATTAAGCCCGGGAAGAATTTCATGGCACTACTCAACGACCTATCAAACAAGCTATCAATCGGAATTGCGTCCAAAATTGCATTATTCGAATAAATTGATCTTTTTGTTCCAAGACCATCTCCACGCAAGATTTCCTCTTTTAATCGCAGCCTAGATTTAATGTTCTTTTTCGGTTTGGGATCAAATTTTGATGATTCACTAAGGTCATGCGCGCGGCACTTGAGGGTCACCTCACAAAAATCATCAACCCAAACATTTTGACGGGATTCCCGCACTCGTAAGATGATGTTATTGCGACGCAAATCCTCTGAAGGCGTATCGTAAAAGTAAATATTACGCAGGCCAGTGCTGGCATTATCGAGATGAAAAAAATCAACCTTACTCTTTTTGCAGAATTTCAGAATCTGATCGCTTAGAGCGGTAATTCTGCTGCGACGATCTAAACCCTTAGGCTTGATAAGGAGCTTGAACTCACGATTTGTGATTAAGACATCTGGCTTCATACGGTTAACCCCTCAATAATTGATGAGAGGTTAACACTTTCTATCGCAAATCAGTAGATCTCGGGAACGTACATATCCATGGGAACAGGGCCGCGTAAGTAGTCTGGATTGTGGACACGTGCAGGCAGAGTAATCTCTGGGTGCTCAATTTCTTGATAAGGAATTTGAGCCAGTAAATGCGAAATGCAATTTAGGCGTGCTTTTTTCTTATCATTAGCAGCCACAACCCACCATGGTGCCTCAGGGATATTGGTTCGCTCAAGCATAGTCTCTTTTGCCTTGGTGTAGGCCTCCCAGTGGCGGCGTGCATCGAGATCCATTGGGCTCAGCTTCCATTGCTTGAGCGGATCATGAATACGCACCATGAAACGGCTATATTGCTCATCGTCTGAGATGGAGAACCAATACTTAATCAGAATAATTCCGGAACGGATAATCATGCGCTCAAACTCAGGAACTGTACGCAAGAACTCTTCGTACTCGACATCACTACAAAACCCCATAACCTTTTCAACACCAGCACGGTTGTACCAGCTACGATCGAACAAAACGATCTCACCACCAGCAGGCAAATTTGATACGTAGCGCTGAAAGTACCACTGCGTTTTCTCACGTTCACTTGGCGCCGTTAGTGCGACGACTTTACAAACGCGTGGATTAAGACGTTGAGTAATTCGCTTAATAGCACCGCCCTTGCCCGCAGAATCACGGCCCTCAAATAAAACCGCCACCTTCAGTTTGTTTTCAACTACCCAATCCTGGAGTTTTACCAATTCGCCCTGAAGGCGGAATAATTCTTTAAAGTAGACATTACGAGGAATGATGGAACTGCTTCCACCGTCCGGTGATAGGCGATCATCATCGAGCTCCATTTCGAGCTCTTCGTCCATACTATCTAAAATTTCTTCCTGAGCTCGCTTGTACCACTCAGCCATGTCTTTATGTTTTGAAGTCATATTTCTTCCTGATGCGTTGATACCTTTGTATCCCAAGGATATGACACTTTTATTACATATGCTGTTTATATGGTCTTAGTTATGGATTCTTGGCAATAAATAGCGAGCTCTTTGCGATCGGAACTTTTCACTTCATCAGTCAAATAGGGTTCCATTAGGTGTAATTGCACCTCAATATCCCTATTGCTAATAACGTTTGACATCGATTCCAGCAGCCCCATATCTCCAATAAAAGCAGGGGCATCACTCTTAAGGCCTGTTGATCTTTTCCTGTAAACAATGGCAATCGGTAGGACTGGCGCATTTGCAAGAATGGCGGATTCAAATAAATTGGGCTTAAACGGCAATACTGACTCTCCAGAGCTAGAAGTGCCCTCAGGGAAAATACAGACCGATTCTGCTTTCAGAACCTCAGCTATCTGGTCCACAACCTGTCTTGCATGACGTGCACTATCCCTGCGGATGAAGACGGTGCCCAACTGCTCCGCCATCCACCCAAAGACAGGCCACCCCCGCACTTCAGATTTAGCAACAAAACGGACCGGTTTAAATGCATTAATCACATGAATGTCTAACCACGAGATGTGATTTGATGCTAGCAAATGCGGACTAGAGGTCAATTTATTCGCGCCAAGCACACTTAACTGAATATTGAAAATTTTTAATAATTTCCTAGACCATTTATGTATATGGCGATCCTTTTGATCTCGATTTAGCAAGGGAAAAAGGATGGAAAGTTTGCAGACCCCAGAAATCACGTGCAAAAGGATTTGTATCCAAATCCAATAGCGAAGCCAACTACTGGGGCTTAAAGCGGGGTTTGATTGGGAATACTTCATATCTAGCCGTAATATAAATCAAGTCATCAAACTGTCGTAAAAGTGTCATGAGGCATTCATAATGAATCGGCTTAATAGATACTCATGACGCATTACAGAGCGATTTGGATTTCAGATGTACACCTGGGAACATCAGGGTGTCAGGCAAGCTACCTCCTCGATTTCTTGAAACATAATGAAGCAGACCAGTTTTACCTGGTTGGTGACATTATCGATGGCTGGCGTTTAAAACAGTCATTTTACTGGCCTCAGACCCACAATGATGTCGTTCAAAAGTTATTGCGCAAAGCCCGTAAGGGTACGGAAGTTATTTACATCCCTGGAAACCATGATGAAGCCGCACGGCAGTATTTTGGCATGTCCTTTGGTGACATCAAGGTTGAGGAAGAGGTAATCCACACAACCCTAGATGGACGTAAGCTTTGGGTAACCCATGGCGATCTATTTGATGGGGTAATGCAATATGCCAAATGGTTGGCCTATGTTGGCGACTCAATGTACTCCATCATCCTTTATATAAACCGCTACTTCAATATGCTGCGGGTCAAGATGGGTTTGCAGTACTGGTCTCTATCCCAATATCTCAAACATCAAGTAAAAAATGCCGTCAGCTACATAGCTGACTTTGAGCACATCATGGCTAGAGAGGCTCGCTTACGTAATTGCGACGGCGTCGTATGCGGCCATATCCATAAAGCAGAAATTCGTGAAATTGATGGACTGCTCTATTGCAATGATGGCGATTGGGTCGAAAGCCTTTCAGCGCTGGTAGAGACCACGACCGGCGAACTAAAAATTATCTATTGGACGCATATTCATGGCGATCCAGTGGATGCACCTGAAATTACCCTCCAACCTGAACTTGCAGCACTTATTAAAGAGGCTACCGTATGAAAATTATGATCATTACTGATGCATGGGATCCGCAGGTAAATGGTGTTGTGAGAACACTCAAACAAACTAGAGCTGAACTCATCGGCATGGGTCATGAAGTCGAAATGATTACTCCGACTGGTTTTAAGTCCATCCCCTGCCCCACCTATCCTGACATTGCCCTATCCCTATTTCCCGGTAAGGAAGTGGCTCGCCGAATTAAAGCATTTGCACCAGATGCAATCCATATTGCTACCGAAGGTCCGCTAGGTTTATCGGCTCGGGCCTATGCAGTCAAGAACAATCTCCCCTTCTCTACCGCTTATCACACACGCTTTCCAGAGTATGTGAAGGCACGAACTGGAATCCCGCTTGCAATTACCTACGCATTCATACGCTGGTTCCATGGCCCTTCTATGGCGGTGATGGCACCCACAATTGTGGTGAAAGATGACTTAGAGAAGTATGGCCTCAATAATGTGGTGTTGTGGTCTAGAGGCGTAGATTTAGACATCTTCAAAATGCAGGATTCAAAAGCGCTCAATAGTGCTCACCCGATCTTTTTATACGTTGGTAGAGTTGCAGTTGAAAAGAATATCAACGCCTTCTTGGAAATAGACCTTCCTGGATCCAAATGGGTGGTTGGTGATGGCCCAGCGATGGCTGGCATTAAAGAAAAATACCCCAACATTAATTATCTAGGGGTTTTGCAACAGCATGAGCTGGCTAAGGTATACGCAGCAGCAGATGTATTTGTCTTCCCAAGCAAAACCGATACTTTTGGGCTCGTAATTTTAGAGGCGATGGCTTGTGGCACTCCAGTAGCAGCCTATCCAGTGACCGGTCCAATTGATGTTTTAGGTAATTCTTCGGCCGGCGCAATGCACGAAGATCTTCGAGTAGCTTGCCTGCAAGCTCTAAAGATTCCTCGCGAACTAGCTAGAGCTCATGCTGAGAAGTTTTCTTGGCGAGCAGCTTCTGAGCAATTTGCTAATCACCTCAAACCAGTTCCCTCACCTGAAGTGCACGTTACCGCACTAGCCTAAGGCACTATTTTGACTGCTCCGTACCACATTAACCAAAACCCACATAAAGGTAATCGCGGGCTCACAAGGGCATGGCATGCTGCCAAAAATTCTTGGTGCGGCATAGTCTATGCATTTCAAGAGGAAAGTGCCTTTAGACAAGAACTTTTCCTGCTTGTGGTGCTAAGCCCTGTCGCCCTGTTCTTGCCAATTAGCCCTCTTGAGAAATGCGCCCTTATTGCATCCCTCATCATGGTTTTAGTAGTCGAACTACTGAACTCTAGTGTAGAAGCCGCTATCGATCGTATTTCATTTGATCATCATGATCTATCAAAAAGAGCAAAAGATTTTGGCTCGGCTGCAGTCATGCTGGCCCTACTCATTGCCGCCATATTGTGGGCAACGATTTGCATGCCCCTTGTCACCATTTGGTAATACAGCAAGCTTATGATTAAATAATAAATTAAGGAAAACAATGTCGGATATCCCAAACCCACTAGCTGCATTTGATATCTTCAATTCACGGTTCGAAGATAAGCCAA
>NZ_NCFJ01000161.1:0-4904 GCF_002281105.1 Polynucleobacter sp. 35-46-11 | reverse complement strand
GAACTTTCTGTATTAAAGCTTGCGGTGTTTTAGTGCCGGTAGCTTAGAGCGTACCTCTTTTAATTTATCTTTGCTGAGTTTGCCCTGAATAAAACCTTCTCCTTCAGGAAGATTGCTCAGAATCTCGCCCCAAGGGTCAATGAGCATGCTCTCACCCCAGGTTCGGCGTTGATTTAGGTGAACACCGCCTTGAGCTGACGATAGTACATAGCACTGGTTTTCAATAGCACGTGCGCGCAAGAGGATCTCCCAATGATCCTTACCGGTTGTGTAGGTAAATGCAGCTGGGATGATGTGACAATCGACTTGCCCGAGGGCGCGGTATAGCTCTGGAAAACGAAGGTCATAACAAATGCTCAATCCAAAGTGCCAGTCAACTTCATTGATCCTGATGACAAATTGACCTGGCTGACTACCTGCTGCAATCGTTTCTGATTCTTCGTAACGCTCTGTTTCAGTTTGAAAACCAAACAAGTGGATTTTGTCGTAGCGAGCGATTTGCTTTCCCGTGGGATCAAATACTAGAGAGGTGTTGAGAACTTTGTTGGACTCTTTCGCCTCAAGAGGAATAGTGCCAGCCACGAGATAAATATTATTTTCTTGGGCTATAGCTGCAAGGCGCTCTTGAATTGGACCCGATCCAGCAGCTTCTCGTGCGTTTACCTTATCTGTATCTTTCAAGCCCATTAAGCAAAAATATTCTGGCAGTACGGCAATCTGAGCACCGCAATCTGCGGCAGCTTTAATCAAGCCTTCAGCAACCTCAAGGTTCTCGCTGAGGCTAGGGGTCGATACCATTTGTATCGAAGCCATATTGAGTTCAGAGGCATTTCTTAGTGAGTTCATCTGTTAAGCCTGGCGTTTAGGTGGGGATATTTTGATTTGCAGGTGGGCTTGCGGGTGCAGAAGTTGGCGTACTAGGTTTGGTTTGCTCTTTCAAAAGATTCTTAGTGCGAATCGTTTCCATTGTTTTTGCATCAAGCGGTTGACCCTTCTGATCGAGTGGGATGACCTCTGGGTTATCCCAAGAACCCTGAATCAAATAATCTGTTTGCATACTGCGATTAATTTGATTGGTAATGAGGTATTGACCTACGACCGCCCCCAGACCAATAATTGGGTTAATCGCAAATGCCGCCAGTGAGCCTGCTGTAGCGTCAATTGTTGGGAAGATGGTGATGCGTAAATCTTGAGTTTCTTTGGGCACGTTAATTTGTCCAGTCATTGCAACACGAGCCTGATCCAGAACCATCGTGAATTGCTTAGCTTGTGCAATGCCTTGCTCGACCTCAAAATTGGTATTAATTGAGTTAAATGGGGTGCCTTTGGTGACCAAGCTGCCAAGACTACCTTTTAAGTCTAAGGTAGCAAACCTAAACAAGCTTTGCAGACTCAAAACATCTAGTAATTTTGCGCCATCAGAATTGACTTCAAGTAAGCGACCTTTAGCAAGGTCGAGGCTAACGGTGCCAGCTAAAGAATCATAATTTGGTGTAAAGGGTGATCCAGACCATGAGAGTGAAGCATTAAACTTCCCCTCTCCACCTTCTACAGACTTAGAGTTACTCCAATGAGAAATAATTTGTCCGGCATCTTGGATTTTCACATTGGCAGTAAAAGAGCTCTGTTCTGCAACGTTTGGAGTTCTTGCACTCCATTGACCTTTGACGATGGAGTTGCCTTGAGGATTATTAATCTGAATAGAATCGATTTTCACGAGATCCTGGCTGGTTCTCGATTGGATCTTTACCGTACCCAACTTTGCTTTTTTCCAGCTAAAGTCATCAATTACTAAATCTAAGCTGGGAATCGCGTTGGGGTTGACGGGGGTGTTAACTGAAGATGGTTTTTGTGGGCTATCTTCCTTATTGAGTGGATCAGGAGCTATGCGTTGATCTGGCACTTTCAGGCGCGCAAGTTTTCCAGCAATTAGCCCGCTCGGATGATCGCCACTGCTGGGATGCCATTGCACTTGACCAGCAATTTGAGGTGCATTTAATTGGAGTTGCCAGATCCTATTTTTCTTCTGGGACTGCATGCTTACATCAGTCCATTCGCGATCTAGAGCAATTAATTTCTTTACTTGAGCGGATATTTGGACGTCATCCTCGGGGGCGTCAGACGGTTTAGCATCAATCGCTTTATTGGCTGATTTTTTTGCTCCCAAAAATTCTACCCATTGATCAAGATTGAGTTCATTGCTTACTAAGTGAAGTGAACTACCTTGTTGTGGCAATGGTGCCGGCGATCCCACTCCTAAAGCATTTTTTATTTCATTCGCAAAATTGAGATTTCCTTGGAGGAAATATTGATCCCCCAATTTTCCAGACCAATCTGAATGTACTGAACTGTTTTTGCCTGCCGGGTAAGTTTTTAGGCTGAGCTCACCTAGCATAGGGGTTCCCGCTAATTTGTTGGCAGGTGCAGGCGCAGTGCTTACCCAATTGCGCAAATCAAATTTCAGATTGGTTTGACTTCCCGCTTTATTAAAGTTAATCAAGCCTTCATATTTGGCTGATCCGCTCATTGCAGTCAGTAGCGCTGGATGGGTTGAGGATTTTAAATTTCCTGAGATGTAATCTTTGATGAAGCTAGCATTGATATCACCCCTAATGCTGAAGCTAGTATTTCCTGCTGTGGAGGGCGCGCTTACGATTTTCAAGTCCCCACCCAAAAAGTTTGCAGTGATATTTTCAAACTCTGGATTGACCTCAGTAATTCGCACCTTACCCATCAGATTGTTTAATGGAGGAGCTTGTCCCCATTGAGCTTGATTACCGGGGAGGTTAATTTTTGCATCGAAGTGAACATCATCGCTTCCAGACAGTGGAACTTTTAAGTCAAGACCTAGATTAACTGGACCCTTGAGGGTGAGATTTTTAGCTATGTTGACTTGTTTGACGCCCACAGGCGATGCAAATAAGTACTCCAGAATTTCCGAGCCTTCACCTTCGATTGAGCCATTGATGAGTAAGCTTAGGTTTTTGGCGCTGAGATTAGGTATTTGTGATTTGACATTCGAAAGCGCCACTTTTTTATAGTTAGCTTTATCAACATCTACATTCAAGATTGCTTGTTTCATGTCAATGTTGCCGCTGACATTACTAAATGCTTGCCAAACCCCTTGGCTTTTTGGCAGCAGGGGTGCTGGCTTGAATATTGCGGTGGAGAAAGGTAGATGCAAGCTGAGTTCCCCCGCAGTTCCGCTAGGGTAAGGCACTTGATTTGGGTCGCCCTTAATATGTAAAGAGCCATTTTGAATCTCTCCAGCCTCAAACGCCTTACTCAGATAGGCGCGACTATCCCTATCCATTCCAACAGGTAGATAGCGATGCGCTGTTGCTAATTTAGCCTTAACGAATTCCATATCTAGCGTCATTTGATCGGGTTGCTTGGGAGCACCAATGAGGTAGCTCAGATCAAAATTCGTGGTGATCTCAGAGTTACTCAACTGCATATTCTTGGCATTAATGAGCCAACTACCTTTTTGCTTGGACCAGCTAATGGAGCCTTTTGCGCGGTCTAATTGAATCTCGGGATCAGATAAAAAATCATGCATCTCCAATTCAAGATTTGTAGAGTCGAGTGTGAAACTGCCTTGCTTCTGATCGCTGACTAAGCTGCCGGACAAATTTAAAGCTGATGGCATCGATTTGTTCACTCCGGTAAAGCTAATGTCATTGAGCTTTGCGCTGATCGTGTAATCAAGTTTATTGGCGGAAAACCAATTGCCCGGAATTGGTAAAGTGGATAGAGCAGATTTTCTTTCAGACCAATTGATATCCAAGTTCTGCAGCTCACCATCTGCTTCAGAAATCTTGATCCACTGATGTATTTTTTTCGGCAGGGGAAGATTGAGTGCGAAGAGCGCAACATCCTCTACTTGTACTTTTGGTGAGGAAAAACCAAACTCTGTGATCTCGCCACCATCCTTAGGGGAGCGCCAGCGGAAAGTAATGGGGCTTAATTTTTCAAGGGGGGCGGTGCTAGGACTGTCAATATTGCGCCATGCTAAAGTTTTTGTTGTGATGGAATTGAGGCCGCCATCTGTACCCTGCACTAGATTGGTTTCCAACCTACCGAACTCAAGGGGATCTTCGCCTTGATTTAATTGGACTCGGAGATTATCGGCCGCCAACGAGATTTGCCCACCATTGGCTTTTCCGCTATCGAGTTTTATGCTGCCCTGAGAGTTGACATTGCCACCGAGATCATGGAGTGGAAGGCTAATATCCTTAGAAATATGGCTGAGATTGAGTTCAGTAAGCCCCCATGAAAAGCTTCCGATCCAATCTCGCCAATTGCCTTCTTGTCCCCCAAGATGATGAACAAAGTCAGCTTGGAGTTTGATTGGGCTAGCACTCCAAGGTGTTTGTACAAGCAACTGACCTTGATGACTGCGAATGCCATTTTTTAGGTGGATGCTTTGAATGTCAATTGAGGTCTTTAGCTTTCGACTTTGCTGATCTTCCCAAAATATTTTGGCGTCGTTGATTTGTATATCGTTTTGAGCAAACAACCAATTCTCGGCAGAAAAGTCATTCTCTTTGCTATGAATGGGAATTCCAGCAATTGAGATCGCACCTTTTGCATCTCGTTGTGCGTAAAGCTCAATCTGATTAAATGTGATCTCATGAAAATACGGGGCTAAGTGATAAAAAGTTAGCCAGCTAAGTTGCCCATTGATGTCTTGAATAAGCAGGGAAGGGGTCGACGTTTTTGAGTTGTTAAACCTTAATCCCTGAATCGCAAAACTCGGACGAATTCCGGTCCAAGATACTTGTACGTCATCCATCGTGATGTTGGCGCCTAAGCGCGCACTCATCAAATGCTCTAGGGCCGGCTTAGATTTTTCGATCTGAGGCCAGAGAATAAAGCGCACCCCAAGATGGCCAAGCACAAAA
>NZ_NCFJ01000160.1:0-4910 GCF_002281105.1 Polynucleobacter sp. 35-46-11 | reverse complement strand
CTGCTTCAAACACAATCGAGCACGCCGGGTCGATAACCAGTTCTAAAAAAGCGATATGTATAGGTGCTAACAAAAGTGGCAAGCCAAATAGCAATGGCAAAATGGAAAGCCCGATAATCGGCACGTGTACCGCCAAGGTGTAAATAATGGCTAGCCGCAGATTGCTAAAAATGCGTCTACCCAAACTAATTGCAGTCACAATCGAAGTGAAGTCATCATGCAGCAGCACAATAGACGCTGCTTCACGTGCCACATCGGTGCCGCGATTACCCATGGCAATGCCAATGTGTGCGGCTTTGAGCGCAGGTGCATCGTTCACGCCATCACCGGTCATGGCAACCACTTCGCCTTGTGCTTTTAAGCATTCCACAATATTCAATTTTTGCTGCGGGGTCACGCGTGCAAATACATTGGTGCGCGCTATTTGTTGCTGCATGTTTTGTGCATCCATTGCCGCAATTTCCTTGCCGCTTAATATCTGGCTGCAATCAATGCCTGCCTGCATGGCAATCGCTTTGGCTGTGGTGGGGTAGTCACCGGTAATCATCATGACACGAATGCCGGCTTGATGGCACTGGGCAACAGCTGCTTGCACATTGTCACGCAAGGGGTCGGCTAAACCCACCAAGCCCACCAACTCAAAAGCAAAGTCGTTTTGAAGTTCAGGCCAAGATAAATGATTGGCATGGCGTGCCTTGGCGACGGCAAGTACGCGCAAGCCTTTGATTGCCATAGCCTCAGCGCTATGCATCAAATCATTGTGCTGTTGGCTGTTAAGCCGACATAGTGTTGCAATGGCCTCTGGCGCACCTTTAGTGGCAACTGTGTCATGGCTATTTTCTAAATTGCGCCATAGGTGTGACATGGCGAGTAATTCAGGTGAGAGCTCATATTCACGTGCCAGCTCCCAACCTGCATGTTCACGTTTTACATCATCCAAATGCGTTTGTGCCAAGCGGTGAAACGCGAGTTCCATCGGGTCGTTAGGGGCAATTTCACTTGCCAGTAATGCATATTCAATCAGTTCAAGAAAGTTTGTAGATACGCTATGCGGCAACAAATGATGCGCATCCAGTGTTTCACCTGCAACAGATAAGGCCGCAACTTCCATGCGATTTTCTGTGAGTGTGCCCGTTTTATCCACGCACAGCACTGTGGTTTCTCCCAGCGTTTCGATGGCGTTCAAGCGGCGCGTTAGCACCTGATGTGCGGCAATGCGCCGCGCACCTAGCGCAAAAAACACAATCATAATCACTGGCAGTTCCTGCGGAATCAGGCTCATTGCCAGCACAATGCCACTGAGTAAGCCTTGCAGCCAACCACCTCTTAACACCCAATATAAAACAGTGAGCAATAAACTCGCGCTGATGCCCAAAATCACCAGGCGCTTGGTGAGCAAATTAATTTCGTCACGCAACGGTGACGATTCCATACTGATGTCTTGCAGAGATTGGCCGATTTTGCCTAATTCGGTATCGCTACCAGTGGCGCTGACATGCACCAAGCCCTGTCCGCGCACGGTGAGTGAGCCGGCGTATACTTTGGAAATGTCGGCAGTTTTGCTCACCATTTCTGATTCGCCAGTGAGCAGTGATTCATCCACCGCAAGTTCATGTGCTTCTAGCACCACACCATCTGCAGCAATACGATCACCTTCGGCCAACATTAAAATATCGCCACGCACTACTTGCTGGCCGGCGATGCGCACTGGAATGCCGTCACGAATGACCAATGCGCGTGGGCTAGATAAATCTCGCAACGCTGCCAGTGTGGTTTCGGTTTTGCGGGTTTGTATGATGCTAATTGCCATGATGATGACCACAAAGCCTAATAACACGTAAGCTTCGCGGCTGTCGCCCATGGCGTAATAGATTGCGCCTGAGCCGAGTAACAGCAAAAACATCGGCTCGGCAGCCACTTCTAAGATAGTACTCAGTAGATTATCGCGCTGATCGGTGTTGAGTTCGTTTGGGCCATCAGCGGCTAAACGCTTAGCCGCTTCGCTGGAGCTGAGGCCAGAGATGGGGAGATTAGACATGTAAATGAGGTCTTATTGGATGCGCATGTTGAAATGCAATTTTAAGTAAACTCAAACCCTGCGTTGAGGATTTCAAGGCAAGCATCAACAGCGAGTGCGTCATATAAAGTGCCACGATTATTTTTAATTTCATCTATGGCCGCTTGCAAGCCTAAAGTTGGACGATACGGACGGTGTGAGGCGATTGACTCCACCACATCCGCCACTGCCACAATACGTGCTTCTAGCAATATCGCATCCCCACGTAAGCGGTTGGGGTAACCAGTGCCATCCACACGCTCATGGTGTTGGTGCGCGATTTCAGCAATGGGCCAGGGAAATTGAATATCTTTCAAAATATTAAAGCCCATGGTGGCATGCTCGCGTACTAACTGCATTTCAACCGGCGTGAGTTTTGATGGCTTGCTTAATATTTCAGCAGGAATGCCAATTTTTCCGATATCATGGATCATGGCCCCCAAACGCACGCCATGAATACGGTTCTCGTCTAAGCCCATTTTGCTGGCGATGCTACATGCCAAATCTGCCACTCTGCGTTGATGGCCGCCAGTGTAAGGGTCACGCAATTCTACCGCCATGGTGACGGTGTGGATGGTGCCTTCTAAGGCATTCTCAAGTACTTTTTGGTGTTCAAGTAAGGTTTGTTGTGCTTGTTTGAGTGTGGTGACATCTTGCACAGTGCCTTTGATTTTAATTGGCTTGTTGTCGCTGTCGTACACCACTTCATATTTTTGCTGTACGTATTTAATGTGGCCGTTATTACCGACAATTCGATATTCAATCTGCTGTGGGCTATGGCTGTTTAGGCTAGCTGCATATGCAGCTTTTACAAGATGAACGTCTTCGGGGTGAGTGCGTTTGAGCAAAGCGGCTTGCGTGCCGGGGAAATCATACTGATTCAATTCATAAATTCTATACACTTCATTAGAGCAAGTGATTTGTTGCGTCGCGATATCTTGTTCCCAATGTCCTAGATGCGCCATGCGCTGGGCTTCGGCCAGTTTATGCTCACTCTCGCGCAATGAGTCTTCAGCGTGTTTGCGGTCGGTAATGTCTAACGAAGTACCCAATAAATGTGTTGCCTGATTGTTTTTATCGTAAAGACCAATTTTAAAAGTATGTAACCAACGTATATCGCCGTTAGCCGTTTTGACTTTTTCTTCTAGCGTTTCAAGTAACTGATGGCTTTGCAATACAATGCGATCGTTTTGGGTAAAGCTGTCCGCCTGCTCTTTGGGGAAAAGGTCATAATCGTTTTTGCCAATCAAATCTGCGCGCGCATATCCCAACAAAGCCTCACCAGCTCTATTGAACATTTCAAAGCGCAGGTTTTTCGCGTCTTTAAGAAACACCATGACCGGGATGTTTTCAATAATAGAGTCCAGTAGTCTTTGAGAAGTTTTTAATTCATCTTTGATTAAAAGTTGCTCTGTAATATCTATAAAAGTGATCACGCCACCTTTAATCTCACCTTCCAATATCACTGGATAAGCCCAATAAGTCACTGGAAAGAATTCACCATTTTTGCGGCCGAACATTTCATGCTCAACATGTACGGATTTTCCGTCATGCAGTCCTCTTAGGATTCGGCACTCTTCTTTTAGGCATATCGTGCCATCTTTATGTGAGTGCTTCATCAGGCTATGCATTTCTTCGCCTAACAGTTCTGACTGCTGATTAAAGCCTAATATTTCAATGCAAGCGTCATTGGCAAAAGTGCATCGACCATCTAGGTCTACACCATAAATCGCATGGGCAATGGAGTTGGTGAGTAATGTGACTTGGGCTTCACTTTCTTCTATCGTCAGTATGGATTGCTTTTGGCGCCTGCCACCTATGAATAAGCCAAATAAGCCTAGCCCCCAAATCAAGCTGTGACCCAATATGAGCGAGTTGCGTTCTGCGTTTGCGGCGGCAATTACCTTGTCTATGGGCAGGGCAATGCTAACGCCACCGCGAATGTCACCGACTTTATCGCCATAGCGTGCATGACATTTTAAGCAATAACCATCGGTGACCATGGGGCGCATAAAGCGGAAATAGGTTTTGCCATCCGGGGTAATATCTATGGTGGCTTTTTCTTTCACGCCTTTTGCAAATGACTCTAGTGCGTCGGTCTCCCATGCGTCTGCTTGGTTCATGGGGTTGATTGGTTTTAGGCTGGAAATATGCAGCTTTACTTCAGCGCCACTGGCTGCCATGTTTTCTTGTATTAACCTGAATACATAAGATGAATTCAGCAGAGTAAGCTCTTTGCCGCTGGGCGTTTTAATATCTCTATCCACAATGTGGCTGAGCCATGGGCTACGCGGCGTCCTGTCGGTTACCGGTACATAAACGCCACCGTTATGAATAATCCAGTTGCGGTATTCCATGTTGATGGAGTGAATCGCCTCAACTTGCGCTTTGAGTTGGGTGTTATTGGTATGTGATTGCTGACGTAAATTCCAGATTAAAGAGGCTGCAACGATCAGCGTCCATGCCAGCATGATGGTTTTGAGATTGCGTTTAAGCTGAACTAGCTGTGAAATGGTGCCAGATTTAACCATGCTTTAACTCATTATTTTTTATGATTATTTTTACATACTTAAAGTCATTCTAGTCTTTGGCTGACAAAATATCCACAATATTGTTAATGTTATGTGCCGCAAAAGGTTTTGTACTGGCTATCGAGCGCAGATGATGGCGCTAGCGTGTATTTTTCTTCTAGTGTGTCTGTAGTGTAAGGCGAAGCTAGCACAGATAACAACTTTTCTAGCAAGGTCATGTTGTTGTCATCTACAGCTGCATCTAATGCCTCTTCTACCAAATGATTGCGTGGAATCACTGCCGGATTATTCTGCTGCATTAATTGTGCGGATTGTGCGAAATC
>NZ_NCFJ01000159.1:0-4912 GCF_002281105.1 Polynucleobacter sp. 35-46-11 | reverse complement strand
CATTGTTTGATGTTTATTCCATGGGAGAGTTGGCGGAAGCCTTATTTCCGGGTAATGGCCAAGCTTTCGCTTTAATGTGGCGTGACCGCCAAATTGAATACACTCGCCTAGTCACCATGAGTGACCCGAACCCTAGCGGCAGCAAGCATTACCTTCCCTTTTGGGAGTTAACGGTTCGTTCCTTGCATTACGTTTGCAAGCGCATGAACTTAAATCTCACTTCGGAAAATGAGAAGCGCTTGATGGATCAGTATGCAAAGCTCACTGGTTTTGAGGATAGCTTCACTGTCCTCAAGACAATAAAAAGTAAAGGATTGTCAACGGCCATTTTGTCTAATGGCAGCAGAGAGATGCTAGCAACAGTGGTCAAGAGTAATGGTTTGATGCCCTATCTAGATCAAGTTATCACGGTTGAAGATATACGACTATTTAAGACTGCCCCACAATCCTATGAGCTTTTATTAAAAGCATTTCCAGTCAAAAAAGAAGAAGTGTTATTTGTTTCAAGTAATGCTTGGGATGCGTTAGGCGCAAAGTGGTTTGGCTTTGATGTATTTTGGGTTAATCGTCTTGGGCACCCTTTTGAAGAAATCGGTGAGAAGCCAAACTATGAAGGTAATTCCTTGAGTAAAGTGCTGGAAGTTATTTAGGGAATACTCTGAATCTTTGCAAGATCGGCCCCATTAAAAATTGCCAAAGAATAGAGCTGGATTAATCATGGCGCCATTCCCAGGGGGATTGTTGGGCACATTGCTGAGCCTCTCGGGTAAATCAGCATTGATTGAGGCTATATCAAAAGCTAATATCTATAATTCGCCAGATTCACCCCTAAGATAACAAGATGAGTAAGTCCCAATTAATTTCTGTGAGCTATATCAGCAAGGCAACGCAGGATATGGGTGTCTTGGCATTGATGCGCCTCACCGATCAAGCCGCGCAACTCAATCAAAAATTAGGCTTATCGGGAGTGCTTTTTTACGAGAACCAACATTTTGGCCAAATATTAGAAGGGCCTCGTACGGAGGTCATGAAAAATATGGGAAAAAATTCAGCGAGATCCTCGCCATCAGCAAGTGCGCTTATTGAAGCTGGAGGACATTCAAGAAAGAAGTTTTCCCGCCTGGTCAATGCGCTTCTTCTTGGCAAAGGAAATTATTGCAAAGATGCCAAGCCTCACTAGCGTATTGGATGGCCTACCCGAGCATGATGTTGAACTCTTGAGGCTAATGCGTTCAGCAGCCGAGTAAGCATTCCTCCTTTGTGATGAGCATTCAGCGGATCTCTCTGCTGTATCTAATTGCAGAATCTTGTAATGTGTAGCTTAGTTTAATGAAATCTCACTATGACCAATTTCAATCAATTGCCTAGCAACTTACCTATTCCCCAGGATGATGGGGCTGCCGATCATTTGGTTGGCATGCACTTACCTTCCCTCACTTTGAATGCCACCACCGCTAGCCGCTTTAATCTTGGCGAGAGTAAAGGGCGCTTAGTGATTTACTGCTATCCAATGACTGGGCAGCCCAATGTTGCTTTGCCAGAAGGCTGGGATCAGATACCGGGAGCAAGAGGGTGTACGCCTCAAAGCTGTTCGTTTAGAGATCACTATCAAGAGTTGCGCACCTTAGGTGTGGAGGTATTTGGTTTGAGCGTGCAATCAACCGAATACCAAAAAGAGATGGCGGATCGCTTGCATTTACCATTTCCGGTATTAAGTGATGCAGATTATCAACTTCAGAAGTCATTGCAGCTACCTACCTTTGTTGCCGCTGGAATGACTTTGCTCAAGCGCATTACTTTGATTGTGAATAATGGTGTGATCGAGGCTGTGCACTACCCAATTTTTCCGAGCGATAGTGATCCAGTTTGGGTGATCGACTATTTAAAAAATAATCCCGCTTAATTGTGTTTAGGGCAAGCTGTATTTAGCCCAAGCGAACAAGACGTTGCCGACATTTTGATTGCCAGGCACATACGCAGCCTGAATGCTGAGCTCTTTATAGCTGATTGAGGCAATGGGCAGTAAACCAGGGAAGGGAATGTAGTTCATGATGTCTTGGCGCGACATGATGAATGCAGTTGCTCCAACGCCGTACTTCCAGTCAGGACTATTGCCGATATTCCACATGGGGATCCAGCCATAGCCAACCATGTACTGATAAATTCCGTGCGAGTCTTTGAAGGTCATCCCAAAAATGCCCTCCCAGTTACCGCTCTCATTCATTAGGCCCCTGCCAAAACCAATGCCCATCGGATATTCGGTGTATTGATTGATTTTGTCTTGGGAATACGCATAAGGCATGTGATACGTGTAGAGCGGAATATAGAGCTCGTTTTCGCCTTTATCCCAAATGGATTCCAGATGATTTGTTGTGTTTTGAGACCACTCTGAAGCGCTTTCTGCGTGTGAGCTTGCCAATGGCATGCAAAGAAGCAAAAGCACGATAAATCTACGGCGCATAACCAATCATTTCTAAACTAGATGAAGCAAAGCGCCTCCTAGGCAAGGTTTAGCGCTGCTTTTTGTAACAAACTACGTGAACTGACAGAATTATATGTTGCTTTGCAGCAATATTTCCTTGCTAAGCCCAAAATAAGCTATTAATATGGTGCAGTGCAACAAATAACCCTTTAAAGGAAATATCATGTTCAAAAATCAATTTGCAGAAAATCAAGCCAAATCCGTTGAAAGCGCCCGTGCATTGGGTCAAACTGCTCTCGAGAACGCTCAAGAACTAGCAGAAATCAATTACCAAGCAGCTCAACAAGCTGTAGCCAATGCGCAAGCTAAGGCCGCTGAATTGTTAAAGGGTAAAGATGCTAAAGCAGCCTTAGATCTCCTGCAAAGCCCAGAAGTGCAAGAGGCGGTTGCTGAAGTTGCCGCTTATCAGAAAAAAGTAGCCGCAGTATTGCGTCGTGGAAATCAAGAATTAGTTGAGGCTGTAGAAGCCGCCATTGATCAATCACAAGATGACTTAAAGAGCTTTGTCGCAGCCGCTACCTCAAAGGCGCCAGCAGGTTCAGAAGCATATGTAAGTGCCTTTACCTCGGCATTCAACACAGCAATGCAAAATTTTGATCAAGTACGATCAACCACTCAAGATGCTTTTGCAAACTTTGAGAAAAGTGTTGAAACCGCAATGAAGAGTGCAGAAGGTCAATTTGGTCAGGCTCCTAAGGCAGGAAAAAGTCGCGCCAAGTAAGTAGTAGATAATGGTTAAACAAAAAGCCCCGTGTAAGCGGGGTTTTTTGTTGGCGTAATATCAAAAAAATTTGAGAAAATAGCGAGATAGCTGCTAAAAATGCTGGAAGAGGCATGCTTTTAATTCTTGAGGAAATCGTATGAATCGCATTATGTTGTTGGGAAAAATTCACAGAGCAACCGTTACAGAGGCGGATTTGCATTATGAAGGCTCTTGTGGAATCGATGAAGACTTACTCGATGCTGCGGATATGCGTGAATTTGAAAAGATCGAGCTTTACAACATCAACAATGGCGAGCGTTTCTCAACTTACATCATTAAAGCAAAGCGTGGGTCTGGCATTATTTCTTTGAATGGCGCTGCTGCACGTAAAGCACATGTTGGCGACCATCTGATTATTTGCACATACGGACAAGTTAGCAACGATGCAGTTGCAAAGCATGTACCTAAGATTGTGTTGTTGGGTGAAGGCAATACCATTAAAGAAATTAAAAAGGTCAATTAAATTCTTGGCATTCCTGGGGCTAGGTATTAGCCAGGATTACAAAAGTAACATCTCAAGATATACTAGCGCCAAGCAGGAGAGTGAGGCCATAGGCCTCCACCGAAGGCGCAAACTCCCATGAACGCTCAGGTACCCAACAGGAAGGTACTGCTTATCCTAAACTGCCGTCTGGAGAGTCACCATATTGATGGTGCACCGAAGGAGCAAGCACTAAGCTAGGTCTTAGTGTGAATCTCTCAGGTATCAAGGACAGGGGGAGCGGCAAGCGAGTGGCGCATTGAATGCGCACGCGCAAGTTAGGAGCCCTGTATGAATACCACCCCAAGCTAAATCAGTAAGAGCGCATTAGCTATTTCCCGCATTGGGACCATTAACAATCTTACTGAAATAGGCAAATTATGAGCAATATCTACACTAAGGAAGCCCCATATCATCCAGGCTATGAGGACGTATCGTTTAAACGCGAAGTATCAAAAACCGTATCAGAGTTAAGCGAACTGAGGTTGGTAAACGCACGCTATCTCAAATTTGCAGATGCTATTGTGGATTTCTGTAAAGCGAATCACGTACCCACCAAAAAAGTAAACATTGGCTAGCAAGAGATAAAAGTAGCCATTAGAAAGTAAAAGCCACCTTCGGGTGGTTTTTTACATTCAATTCTTGATAAGATCGTTCATCTAATTGAATGCTAAATACATCATGAGACTATTGAAAATAATATCGATATTGTTAGCAAGCCTATTTGTACTTGGCGCATGCTCCAAGGAAGAGCAATCTAATGTGATTAAGGTTGCTGTATCGCCTGCCATCCCCCCAATGCTTTTTGAGAAAGATGGCAAATACACGGGCGTAGATTTGGAAATATTTGAGGGTTACTGCAAGTCACGAGGTTGTACATTCAAAATGACTGCTTACGATTGGCTAGGTATGTTGGGCGCGGTGACTAGCGGGCAGGCTGATGTTGCGTTCTCGGGTATCTCTATTACAGATAAACGCAAAGAAGTGATAGATTTTTCCAAGCCATACTTCACAAGTA
Organism: Polynucleobacter sp. 35-46-11; assembly: GCF_002281105.1. Taxonomy (NCBI): domain Bacteria; kingdom Pseudomonadati; phylum Pseudomonadota; class Betaproteobacteria; order Burkholderiales; family Burkholderiaceae; genus Polynucleobacter; species Polynucleobacter sp. 35-46-11. The sequence continues at coordinate 168 of NZ_NCFJ01000159.1, read as the reverse complement.
CTTGGGATTTAATTGGCCTACAAAATCGTAATATTAAGATTGCCGATTTATCCCAGTTACAAAAATATACTATTGCTTATCCAACCGGCAGCGTCTTTGATGATTATGTAAAAGACGTGTTGCAGCCAAAAGGGTATTACTCCTTGGACCGAGTGAAGCTTTATCCTT
>NZ_NCFJ01000158.1:0-4936 GCF_002281105.1 Polynucleobacter sp. 35-46-11 | reverse complement strand
AAGCAAAAAGGCTTCAAAGACATAATCGCCTTAGAAGCCTTCTACTTGTTTGGTTGCGGGGGCAGGATTTGAACCTACGACCTTCGGGTTATGAGCCCGTATATATTAGGGTTTACCTGTATTACTCTATGTTCCCATGTGAGAAATAAAAATCATATAAAACAATAAGTTAACGATTTTTGTAAATTATCTGTGTTGATTTATGTTTCCTTATTTTGCTATTATTTGTCTACTATATGTCTACGGATTTTATATGATAACTAATAAAGTGAATTTCACGGCTGGGCGGGTAGATAGCTTTGAATGCGAAAAAGGCAAGCAGCAAAGCTTTTATTGGGATGCGAAAACTCCCTCGTTGGGGATTAGGGTCACCGCAACGGGCAAAAAGACCTATATCTTTGAATCACGGGTTGGGGGATCCTCATCCCCTATACGCTTGAAAATAGGGGATACGCGCACTTACACAATTGGCGCTGCACAAAAAGAAGCTAACCGCCTCAAAGCATTAACTGATCAAGGTATAGATCCTAGAGAACTTGCTAAAGCCAAGGAAGAGCAAGCGCAGGCAAAGAGGTCTGAAGCAAAGAGTAAAGAACTTTTGGTTGGTGAAGCTTGGAATGAGTATCTTAAGTATCAAAAGGACAAGATGACGCGCCCTCATATAGAGCGCGGCAAGAAGTGGGGTGCGAGGCATCTAAAAGACCATGAAAATTTATCTCAAGCAGGCGGCGAACAAAGAATGCGTAGCAAAGAAAAAACTAAGCCCGGTGTTTTGTACCCGCTGATGTCTATGCGTATGGCCAATATTAGTGCTGATGTTTTGAGAAATTGGCAAAAGATAGAGGCTGCTACGAGAGCGAATAATGCTCGGCAGGGATTTGAAATGTTTAGGGCATTTTGGCGTTGGTGCGCGATTCGGCCAGAATATTCAAAAATCATTGATGTAAATGCGGTTGAGGGTAAAGAGTTGCGAGATGAGGTGCCCAGCCGCAAAAGCAAGCGCTTTGATGTGCTCCAGCGTGCACAGCTAAAGCCATGGTTTAAGGCTGTTAATTCCCTAAGGAGCTTAGTCGCAAAGGCCTATCTTCAGTCGGTAATCTTAACGGGCGCGAGGCGCGAGGAAATGGCGAATCTAAAATGGGTTGATGTTGATTTTCAATGGAATGTTTTATGGCTCAAAGACAAGGTGGAGGAGCAGGGTAGAAAAATTCCACTTACTCCATACCTTAAGAGTCTAATTGAGGGTTTGCCAAGGCGTAATGAGTGGGTATTTAGCAGTCCATTGTCCAGAGATGGAAGGTATGCTGACCCTAGCGTGTCTCACCACAGGGCGCTAGAGCTTGCTGAGCTCCCTCCGGTCACCATACATGGCTTACGCAGAACTTTCGCCTCATTGGCGGAGTGGGTAGAAATGCCGGTGGGCGTTGTTGCTGAAATAAAAGGTCATAAGCCAAGCGCAACGGCTGAGAAGCACTATATTTCTCGCCCAATTGAATTATTGGCAATTTGGCACACAAAGTACGAGGCTTGGATATTGGAGCAGGCAGGGGTTGAATTCAGGCCCCAAGAGGATGTACAAGCTCTTAGGCTGGTTGGTGGTTCTGTAATATAAGCTGTAAACAACTTAATTAATTGCATAACTGCATTAGGGGTGGGATGTGGTCGAGAAGTTAAAACATAAAAAATCTAAATCAAAACTGGCAATTGCTCGCCACAGTAAAGCAATAAATGAAGGCGTCGCCAATGAGGGCGCAAAGGTGCCCAAAGCTGTCAATAAAAATGATGTTGTGTTGAATGTATCAATCATTCGGGATAAGTTAGACAGCGCTTTAGAGGAAGCAGTCGAGCTATATACAAACTCAGCCAATAGGCTGGAGATAGAGGTTGATGTAGATAAATGTAAGTCAAGCCGCAGCGATTTGAATAATTGGGCGATTTTGAAAAAAGCCTATGACAAGCCTAAAAATCGTCAATTAATTGGAGCTTATGTATCTGCACGTGAGGCGTTACATGATCTCAGCAATAGGGTCGAGAAGGCTAAAACTCTAGGTGGAAGTATGACTCAGGTTGATATATTGCATTTGCTGGACTCATTTCGATTGCTTGGTGTAGCCAGTTATTGCATCCTTGATGAGCATCTTCAAAAGGATTTTGCAGAGGTAGGAGGGGAGAATTTAAAAAAAGCAAGAAAAGCGCGTCATGAGCCAGGAAATAAAATGCGCAATGAGGCGAATAGATTGTTTGAATCCGGCAATTTCAAGAGTAAAAACCAAGCAAAGTACGCGTTAAAGGGGCCGCTATTAGATTTTGCAAGCAGGGATGATGTTGGGTTTGTGTTTAAAGGCAACAACATAGAAGACACTATTTATGAGTGGCTGATATACCCAGAGGGAAAGCCAGCCCGGAAAAAAGTAGCTAAATAAATTTTTTAAAGAGGTTGCGAAAAACATACAGTGTCTCTATAGAGGCACTCATGCTCTCAATAGAGAGCATCTATCCAAGAGTGGCCTTGATGCATAAATTGACTATGTACCGAAATCTATCGGGATATAAAAGGGTCAAAAGTTATGCAAATACCAGAGCTAGCAACAACAGAAGCATTTGCGCAATCAGCCAAATGTTCAACAAAAACCATCCGAAAGAATTACTGCCTAACAGGTCATTGCTACGGCATACGCCCTGTAAAAGTCGGCGGCCGACTATTGTGGCCGGTCTCTGACATTGCCAGGCTTCTGAGTGGTGAGTTGGGGGTGTCATATGACCAAGCTAGCCCTATGGCCGGGGGGTCTCATGAGCTTTGATAGATCTCGTTTGCCTGACCCTCAGAGCTATTACGAAAATCAGGGTCTAAAGCTTTCAAAAGGTAAGAAATGGGCTACCACATCCTGTGCATTTCATGGTGGAAGCGATTCGATGCGGATTAATTTAATTAGTGGCGCCTTCTCTTGCATGGCGGGTTGTGGCGCAAAAGGGGGTGATGTAATGAGTTACCACCGTGCAATAAATGCTTGGGATTTTGTAACCGCTTGTAAGGATTTAGGGTGTTGGATTGAAGATGGGAAAGTATCATCTAAGCCTCCTAGACCGACCCCATTATCACCAAGAGATGCGCTGACTTTAATTGGGTATGAATCCCTTCTGGTGGCTGGTTTTGCCTCTAGTATGGGGCACAATTATCGGCTGACTCAAAGTGATCAAAAGCGTTTGCTTGAGGCTTGTGGCCGTATTCAGATGATTGAGGGGTTCTATTTATGAATAACCTCGAAAGCATGAAAAATATTCAGCGACTGCAGGCAAAAGTGGATGAATTTGTTTCCGATCAATCATTACCTGATTTAATTGATCCACCTTCTATGACTGATGGCTTGTATAACCCTCGAGATCCTGCTGAGTATGGAAAGGGTCAAGTGAATGGTAAAAAGACGGGCACTGCACCTACTCAGAAAGCTAAGTCAAAAATAGAGGTACAACTCATGAAGGGCTCAAATGTCGAAATGCGACCCATCACTTGGTTGATAGACCAGTGGCTACCAATGGGAAAGTTAACACTTTTGGCTGGGGCTGGGGGTACTGGGAAGACCACGTTAGCACTTGGTATTGCAGCTGCTATTACGAGCGGTGGAACCTTCCCTAGTGGCCAAAAATATTTGGGTAGATCCAACGTATTGATCTGGTCAAGTGAAGATGATCCTGAAGATATTTTGATGCCAAGATTGGCGGCTATGGGTGCGGATTTAGAGAGAATATACATTCTCAAATCCGTACGAGAAGATGGTGATGATCGCACTTTTAATGCAGCAACAGATTTAGATAGTCTCAAGACTGTGGTTGATTCTATTGGCGGTGTCGTCTTAATCTTGCTTGACCCGATTATCGGATTGGTAAAGGGAAACTCAGATAAAGCTAATGATGTGAGAGAGGGGCTTGACCCATTGGTGGAGTTTTCACAAAACCAGCGATGCGCCATTATTGGCATCTCCCATTTCAGTAAAGGTGGACAAGGAAAGGATCCTGCTGAGCGAGTGTTAGGTTCCCAAGCATTTACTGCATTGCCTAGGATGGTATGGGGCACCATCATCGATAAAGATACTGGAGATCGAGTGTTAGTAAGGCTTAAAACAAACTTAAGCGCAAGGGATGGAGGCTTTTTATATTCGGTTGAGCAGACTCAGTACAACGGAATCGACACTTCAATTGTGACCTGGAAAGGACCAATTGAAGGAAGTTCCCATCAAATTATTAGTAATGCCGAGGCAGTTGATTTTGATGGAGAAAATGGTTCTGAGTTGGGGGATTGTGCTCAGTGGCTCAAATCATATTTAGAGGATGTGGGTGGTAGCCAAGAGAAAAAGGTTATCGCTGATCTTGCTAGGGCGAACGGATATGGAAACTCATCTCTTTATAGGGCAAAAGATGCGCTGAAATTAGTAGCAAAAGTAGAGGGCTTTGCCAGCTCAAGGCGCAGTATTTGGATGTTATCGATCAATAGTAAAAACTCCAATATTCCCAATAATTCTCATAATTCCCGTGCTTTGAACCACTGGGATTCTGGGAATTATGGCCAGACAGGTGGGAATTTAACTTGCAAGGCTGATGCAGATCATTTTGATTGGGGTATTGTTTTATGAATTCCTTTAATGCCGGTTTGGATGATCAAAACAGGCCTGAAGATCGCCCTCAGAGCCAATTGGGACATGGCGAAGCCTCGACCCCTACCCCCGTCAATAGCATGAGCAAAATCAGGCTCAATGATGCCGAAACGATCCGGATGGAGATGGCAAGACTTTACAAGGACATGAGGCTAGGGCGCATCGATACGCAAGATGGCACGCGTTTGGCCTATGTCTTAGACATGGTGCGCAAAGCCCATGAGACTTGTGAGTTACAGCGTCGGGTAGAAATTATTGATCAGGTAAATAAAATCAGGAAACTCAAA
>NZ_NCFJ01000157.1:0-4946 GCF_002281105.1 Polynucleobacter sp. 35-46-11 | reverse complement strand
GCGGTGGACATATTTTTGTATCAGTGGTGTTTAAGTCTATTGGCTCTAGGGTTAGTCTTAGTATATTCCCTAATGCTTGGCTGGTAGTATGAACCGATATTTCACTAATAGCCATGCTGATAGTCATGAAAAGAATATTCTCGGAATCGACGACAGGCTTTCTGGTTAGCATTTTCTCCTATTCAACCCTGTTTTATTTGAACGATTGGCTTACAAGTCATCTAGCCTATGGTCTGGGTGTGAATTGGATTTATCTTCCTGCTGGCTTACGTTTATTTCTGACGCTCATCTTTGGCTTACCAGGCGCCATTGGAATTGCGCTCGCATCTTTCATGATTTGTTATTTTGGGCAATTTCCACCAGAGCTCATCACCTGCATCGGCATTGGACTGATATCTGGATTTGCACCTTATTTAGCAAGAGTTTTTGTATTGAGGAATATCAATATCTTGCCTGACTTAAGTAACCTGACTTTACAGAACTTAGTGGTCTGCGTCTTGATTTTCGCAGCTCTCAGTGCGGGTCTACATCAATGGTGGTTTGCGCTCAGAGGGCTTGATGAGGCTGGAAGCTTTAATCACTTCTTGGTAATGATGATTGGGGATGTTTTGGGAACAGTGCTACTAATTGGCCTTATTAAATATGGCCTTGATCTACTTAAGGGCTTTAGGCCTGCTTAGTTAAATAGTTCGCTTAAAGCCGTGCCTGGATTATTTGCACGCATGAAGGCTTCGCCAACCAAAAATGCGTTGACATGGTGATCACGCATCAGCTGGACATCTGCACGACTCATAATTCCAGACTCCGTAACCAATGTTTTACCTGTTGGCACCATTGATAGTAAAGATAGAGTGGTTTGAAGAGTAACTTCAAAAGTCTTCAGGTTACGATTATTAATGCCGAGCAATCCGGTTTTCAATTCAAGGGCTTGCTCTAATTCAGGTGCGTTATGTACCTCAACAAGCACATCTAAACCCAGTTCATGCGCACAAGCTTCAAGTTCTTTCATTTGATTGAGCTCAAGGCAGGCCACAATCAATAAAATCGCATCAGCGCCAATTGCTCTTGCTTCGTAGACTTGGTAAGGGTCAATCGTAAAGTCTTTGCGCAATACGGGAATACTGCATGCAGCTCTTGCAGCCTGAAGGTATGTGTTGGATCCTTGAAAATAATCCTTGTCTGTGAGAACGGATAGGCAGGCTGCACCATTGCTTTCATAGGACTGAGCAATCTCAGCAGGTTGAAAATTTTCGCGCAAGATTCCTTTGCTAGGACTCGCCTTCTTAATTTCTGTAATCACGCCAGCCTTGCCTGCTGCAATCTTATTCTTGATAGATTGAATGAAGCCTCTTGGCTTTAACACGGTATCACGATTATTTTCTTCGGCCTGATCGCGTTGATTAGCTAAAGAGACTTTTTTTGAATCAGCGGCAACTTCAATCTTTTTGGTGGCAACAATTTTGTCGAGGATATCGCTCATGCAGGTCTTAATTAATGTTGGGTTGCTGCTACAAATTGGTCTAGCTTATGGCGGGCAGCGCCAGAAGTAATGGCTGCTTGGGCCATCTGAATGCCACTAGCAATGCTAGGAGCTACATCTGCGACATACAGCACTGCTCCAGCGTTGAGACAAACAATGTCGCTCGCTGGTCCAGGAGTTTTATTGAGTACATCTAAAACAATGGCCTTAGACTCTTCAGCATCAGCCACCTTAAAGCTATTGGTCGGCGCAGTGTTCAAGCCAAAGTCTTTTGGATGAATCTCATATTCACGGACCTGGCCATCTTTTAATTCACCTACGAGCGTAGGACCTTCTAAAGAAATCTCATCTAAACCATCGCGTCCATAGACGACGAGTGCATGGTCCATACCCATGGCTTGTAATACACGCGCCTGGATACCGACTAAGTCAGCATGAAATACGCCCATGAGGATGCGTTTGGCATCTGCTGGGTTCGTGAGTGGACCTAAGATATTGAATATCGTGCGCACACCCAAATCTTTACGAATCGGTACGACGTTTTTCATTGCAGGATGATGATTCGGAGCAAACATAAAGCCTGCACCCACTTCTGAAATACATTTCGCTACTTGTTCTGGGGAAAGCGATAGCTTTACACCTAGGGACTCCAGAATATCTGCGCTACCCGATTTACTACTGACGCTGCGGTTACCATGCTTAGCAATTTTGGCTCCGGCAGCTGCCGCCACAAACATGGCAGCAGTAGAAATGTTAAAGGTATGGGCGCCATCGCCACCAGTACCCACCACATCCACCAAGTTTTTTCTATCCTCAACAATTACTGGGGTGGCAAATTCCCGCATGACTTGAGCTGCTGCAGCAATTTCACCAACAGTCTCTTTCTTGGTGCGTAGGGCAACGAGCAGTCCTGCAACTAAAGTCGGCGGCATCTCACCACTCATAATCAGACGCATCATGGCAGTCATCTCATCATGAAAGAGCTCGCGATGTTCAATGCAACGTTGCAATGCTTGCTGAGGAGTAATAGACATAGAGCTTCTTAGAATGCTTTTGGTTATTTTGCTTGGAGAAAATTCTTAAGCAGTGCATGGCCATGCTCAGAAAGAATGGACTCAGGATGAAATTGCACGCCTTCTACTGCGAGCTCTTTATGGCGTACACCCATGATTTCGCCATCGGAAGAAGTGGCCGTGACTTCAAGAACTGCCGGCAACGAACTCTTTTCAATGGCCAAAGAGTGATAACGCGTCACCTTAAATGGGTTTGGTAAGTCTTTGAAAACACCAACACCAGTATGGTGAATGTCATCGGTCTTGCCATGCATCACCTTCTGGGCGCGAATAATCTTGCCACCGAATGCTTCACCTATTGCTTGGTGGCCTAGACATACTCCCAGAATTGGAATTTGTCCGGCATAGCGTTGAATCGTAGCCACTGAAATCCCTGCTTCTGCCGGACTACAAGGCCCTGGTGAAATACAAATACGTGCGGGATTGATTGTGGCAATATCTTCAACAGAAATTTCATCATTACGAAAAACTTTTACTTCTTCACCTAGTTCTGCAAAATATTGAACGAGGTTATAGGTAAATGAATCGTAGTTATCAATCATGAGGAGCATCGAGTCCTCCTTGTACTAAATCAGCTGCCATTAACACTGCACGTGCCTTAGCTTCAGTTTCTTTCCACTCGGCGGTGGGGTCGGAGTCTGCCACTACACCAGCACCAGCTTGGGAGTGCAATACACCATCACGAATCACACCAGTGCGAATAGCGATGGCCACATCCATATCGCCAGAGAAAGATAGATAGCCAACTGCGCCTCCATAGACACCGCGTTTCACAATTTCCATCTCGTCAATAATTTCCATCGCCCGAATCTTTGGGGCGCCCGATAAGGTACCGGCAGGGAAGGTTGCGCGTAAAACATCCATATTGCTCATATTGTCTAGTAATTCACCTTCAACCGAGCTGACTATGTGTTGGACATGGGAATATTTTTCGATTGACATCGAGTCAGTCACTTTGACAGTGCCTGTCTTTGCAATACGACCCACATCGTTACGCGCTAGGTCAATCAACATGACATGTTCGGCAATTTCTTTTGGATCGGCGAGTAATTCTGTAGCAAGACGCTCATCTTCTTCGGGTGTTGCGCCACGAGGACGAGTGCCAGCTAGAGGGCGAATCGTCACAATCTTCTGACTCTCGCGCTGCTCTTGGCGCACCAAGATCTCTGGTGATGAGCCCACTACCTGTAAATCACCAAAGTCATAGAAGTACATATATGGTGATGGATTCAGGGAGCGAAGTGCTCGGTAGAGAGCGAGCGGTGAATCTGTGAATGGCTTGCTAATGCGCTGACCAATCACTACCTGCATGCAATCACCAGCTAAAATATATTCTTTGGTTTTGAGTACGGCATTTTCAAAATCAGCTGCCTTGAACTTACGGATCAACTCTGTTTTGGTGCTCGGCAATGAAGCAGGCATGCTTACAGGTTTGCTTAAGCAAGCAAGCAATTCTTTTAATCGAGCTTGAGCCTTTTCAAAGCTATCGGTAACACTAGGGTCCGCATAGACGATTAAATAAATACGACCTGCAACGTTATCAATCACTGCCAACTCTTCAGTCAACATTAATTGGATATCTGGCACACCCAATTCATCTGGCAACTTGTGTTTTGCTAAGCGAGATTCAATGTAGCGAACTGTGTCATAACCAAAGTAGCCTGCAAGTCCGCCACAGAAGCGTGGGAGACCAGGTTGAACCGCCACCTTGAAGCGCTTGAAATAAGCATCAACAAAGTCGAGTGGATTGTCGTGATTGGTTTCAATGACTTTGTCATTGAATAAAACTTCAGTCAGTGGTGCCGTTGGTGTGCCAACCGTTCTTAAAACAGTTTTAGCGGGCAGGCCAATGAAAGAGAAGCGACCAAAGCGCTCGCCACCTAAAACAGACTCAAGTAGGTAAGTATTCTTTTGTCCAAATGCTTGAGTGAGTTTGACGTACAGTGAGAGCGGAGTCTCTAAGTCAGCTAAAACTTCTTTGACCAATGGAATGCGATTGAAACCCTGTTTTGCTAGGGCTAAAAATTCTTCGTGCTGCATTACGCTTTTCCTGACGTCGCTAGTTCTGAGCGCATCGCTTTAATCACGTCAGCATAATTTTCTTTGCCAAAGATTGCAGAGCCAGCAACAAAAGTATCTGCACCAGCCTTAGCTACTTCTGCAATGTTGTCGACTTTAATGCCGCCATCTACCTCTAAGCGAATGTGTCGACCAGTCTCTTCTTGATAGCGATCTAGTCGTGCACGAACTTGAGCAATCTTATTCAGAGTGCTTGGAATAAATGACTGCCCACCAAAGCCAGGATTCACAGACATTAGCAAAACGAGATCGAGTAGTTCTAGGGTGTGATCTAAGTGATGCAGTGGTGTTGCAGGATTTAACACTAGCCCTGC
>NZ_NCFJ01000156.1:0-4992 GCF_002281105.1 Polynucleobacter sp. 35-46-11 | reverse complement strand
GAAAATGACCCCATGAGGTCAAAAATGAAAATTGAAAAAAACCTACTTGCTGAATTGGCAAAAGCCTTAAAAGCCGAACGCAAGCGTCAAAAGCTTTCGCGGGAAGAAACAGCATCTGTGTGTGATGTAAGTTCTTCTTTCATTAGAGATGCAGAAGCTAATCCCGAAAATTGCAGTCTTGGCAAGATGGTCAGACTCATCACGGGCTTAGGACTCAGCCTTGACCTTGCCGGCCTATCTGAATCAATAGAAAAAGTGCAGCCACATAAGTTCAGTAATCGAAAACCAACCAAGCGATCTGACTTTGAGGTCTCAGAAGATCAAATCATTAAGCAAAGCCGCACATGTTAAGTGGTGCGAAATTAAGGTGGTTATGCGCCATTTATATTGAGTCTGTGTGACTGGTATGCAGCGGTTGCAATCGTTCGTGCGTTATCTGTCGACCGAACACTTTCGAGCACATACCTGACATTGTCGTGTAAGCGCTGCCCGCATCGAAGGTTGGTTTCAGGCTGGTGGTAATGCCCAAAGCTCTTGTAGGTCGACGTCATCACTACTGGGGCGATGCTCCTTCAGCAGTGGGTCAATCTTCAGGATCATGGGAAGGTCGAATGCCGTGCCTGTAACCACGCAGCAACCTTTGGCAAGGGTGGGTATCAGCGCCTTGGAGGACGTGTCCAGCGTGCTGATGGTGTTATCCAACAGCATGAGGTCGCGCTCGTTGACCAGCCGGTGGATGAAGAAGTTGTGGATCTGCGAAACGATAGTGGGCGAGATGTCAGCTGGTCGCTGGCTGGATAGAGTGAGGTAGACGCCGTACTTGCGCCCCTCCTTAATGATCTCCTCAAAAAGCTCAAGTCGGTAGTCTTTCCAAATTTCATGCTCGCGGGTGGACTGTTCCGACAGGATGTTGTGAGCCTCGTCAATTATGAGATGAAGAGTCCTGGTTGGGGGGCTCTTTAAGTTCTCTGAATCCTTGTGATTCGTGTAGAAGTTCTTGGCGATGAGTAGCGGTAAGATTTTCTTGATTTCATTCTTACACTTCTTGAGCGAAATGACATGCAGTAGATGTGGCGGTGGTGGCACATCCACGATTTCAAGCACGTTGCTAAGGGCTGCGATGGATGACTTCGCTCTAGAAAGCACCGGCTGAATGTGCTCGTATTGGGCATATCCCAGCACGACATCTGAACAAAGCTGAAGGTAGCACCTCAGAATAAGTTCTGTGAACTGGTCCATGTCGGCAACATCCACGTGCTGCTCTAGGAGTGGCTTGAGATGGGCTACAAAACCGTCACTGTCAGAGTTATAGAAGTTGCCGTCTGCATCTTTGAAATACTTGTGCTTAGAGTTGTAGATGATTCCCTTTAGGTGATCTTGCAGTTCTTCGCAATCAATGATTCTGGCTATCTCACGGCTCATTTCAAGCGCATCAGGTTTTGGCTCACCAGCACTGAAAACCTTCTCAAAGGTTTTTTCAATGTAACGCTCAAGTGACACGCCCTTGAATCTCTCCTTGCCAGTTAGAACGCGCCGTAGGAATGGTTGCTGAGTGTTGGTCGTGGCCTGAAAGAGCAAGCTGAGGGTTTCAGCATCCCAGAAATGGGAGGCCTCAATTTTGAATTTGTGGTTACCTTTCTTGGAATCCAGCACCGTTATCTGCTTGTCCTTGGCGGGCAGGATCTGCTCCTCGGTGTATTCGCCATTGAAGTCAATGATGACGAACTGACTCTTGTGCTTGAGAGCGGGAAGCTTTTCGTTGAAGAGAGTTGTATAGAGCTTTGCCAGGGTGTTGGACTTGCCGCTGCCCGTATTGCCAAAAATTCCAAGGTGGCTGTTAAAAATTCGTGCCCATGGCAGGTTGATGGGTACGTTTTCCTTAAGCATTGAGCCAATGGAAAAGTTGCTCTTGCCATCGGTGCCGTAAATTTCACCCACCATGAGTTCACTGAGCAGAGATGCCTTATCCCTGATCATCGGCATGTACTTCACGCCTTCAAAGAACTTGTCATCCACAATGTAGCCAATGGGGCGAACCTCTACCTTGCGGATGTACTGAGTCTTATCGGCATCAGCATCCATCTTGCGTTCATCAAGATATTCGCCTTCTACAAGACAAACAATGTCTATAAAACCGCGTTGAATGGAGACATGCTCTCTGAGCGATACACCTCTGTACTTCACTCCATCATAGAAAATAGTTTCATGGCTAGAGTCTTCAAAGATGCGCAGTGATATGCGAATGCCTGATACGGCAATAACTTCGCCTACGACGATGCTCATAGAGCGTCCTTGTCTTTAAACGGTGTTTCATACTTCTCAGGCTTAAGGGAGAAGATGTACTTATTAAAGTTGGTGAAGTCCAGCTTTTCACCATCAGGCGGACCGATGACGATCACGTTCTTCCAGAGCTTGAATTCCTCTCTCATGCTCTCGGCACTGCTTTGGCTGTAGCAACAGATGAATGTCTGAAGTTGAGGGTTGGATAGGGAGCGTTGCACTAGCTTTCTGATGTGCTCATCAGCAAAGGAAAAACCGAAAGTGATTAGGATGGAATTGGGCTTCTCAAGCTCGTAGCTCAAGAACCTGAGCATCTGGTAGTAATGCTCTTCAAAGACCGTCTCGTGAAACTTCCACTTGGTAGGGTTGACGATGGGAAGTTTGTTGTACTCGGTCCAGAACTTTTCTCTTTGTTCAAACGTGAAGGTTACAGATGGAATATTCGCCGTGCTGCCACCATCAGTCACAAGGTACTCGGAAAACTTACCAATCTTCTCCAGCGTCTTTTGATGGATCATGCTCCTGAAGTCGTTGGCATACTTGACTTCAATCTTGTCGCCACTTTTTGACCAGTAGACAGAACCATGGAGATGGATGATGTTTAGCTGTGGGACTCCGTAGTTACTTCGCTCAAAAATACCTGTCTGGCACTGAAAGGTGCTGAAGTTCTTAGCATGCAGGTGCTTTGTGTGAAAACCTGAAGTACCGTCGTTGACCACAAAATCATGCGAACCCTTCATGAGAAGGTTGTCGGCACTGTAAGCCAAGCATCCGTCATAGTTGGTCGTGAAGATGTTGATCTTACGATTGAGATCCTTCCTTCTGTCCATCAGCCCAAGAAGGGTTTTCAGGAAGATTTCATAATTTTCAAGATTGACTTTTCCCTTGTCGGATGAAACTGCACTGGGAGTGAAGGTTTGAACCGGAAAAATGCACGTGTTGTAGTAGTGCATGAACAAGGCAGTTAGCTTCTCCTGCGAATTCTCAAACCTAGCGGCAAGAGTCTCAACCGTCTCCCTTTCACCTTTAGATCCCTTGATTGCGAGAGCAAGAGTTGGGAATAAGTCCGCCGAAGCTCCAGAGCCAATGAGTATGTTGATGTTCTTGTTGTATGTGTCTAATGGCTCAATCGATTCAAACATTTCTGCCCCTCTCTATTTGGCTTCGTAGAAGATAGCATCCAGTCAAAGAGTTCGTGCACGGGTTGGTATCGTCATTTGCTGATCGTACAGGAGCACAAACCGCTGTCCCACTCGTGTTACTGGGACGGGTAGATCCGTCCATCAGTCGGGCGGCACCCAAGCGAATGGCTGCAATCAGCCTAAAACAGCCATCTAGAGAATGAATCTAAGGCTGCCAATTCCGTATTGAATCCGTAACTCCATTAACAAAAGGAGTTACGAAATGGAAAAAGCATATTTCACCGAAGTCGAGTTAGCACTGCGCTGGGACCTAAGTCCCAAGACATTACAGCGCTGGCGAACAGATGGTCGAGGCCCTCACTTCCTCAAATTTTCGAAATGCGTCCGCTACCCCATCGACGAGATCATGGTCTTCGAAAACAAATCGATGCGGGACTCAACATCGTCACGACCAGGTGACATCTATACAACCTACGGCGATGACCTTCTATCCATGAAACAAACCGCCCAAGCCACTGGCTTGCCTCTGTACATCTTCGCAAACATGAAGATCCGAGAGGGACTTAAAGTGCCTCACACAAAAGTCCAAAAGCTTATTCGCTTTAGTTTTGCCGAAGTTAGGAATTGGGCTTTCGCACTTTGTGATGGCAGTGCACAGATTCCGTATGCATTTGAAAATACATCGATCGCTCATGAGCTCATGAAAGCTGCCATTCAATTTCGCAACTCTAGGGTTGTTGAATGACCAAGCGCGAAGATGAAATAAATGAACGACGCCGAGTCAAACTTCAAGAAGACAAGCTCTTCGTGTTTCGTATGAACCTCGACTACTTACTGAGACATCCAGAGTACGAAAGCAAACTCAAAGAATGGCTACCTGATAAGGCAACCATTCGTGCCCTTGTGAATCCGCCCAAACGAAAACCGCCACCACCACCCGATCCAGATTTGCTCACTGAGCAAATGTTGGCGTCACGATGGCATTGCTCATCCTCTCGTTTGCAGTACTGGCGCTCACATGGAATTGGCATCCCGTACACAAAGATGGGTAGCAAGGTGTTGTACAGATTGGAAGACGTCATCGAGTTTGAAAAGAACTCGCTGATTCGACCTCACAGATAGCAACAACTAGCTCGAAATAGGTCAAAAACGTCCACAAGGCACTGCACTACGTTCGAGCTATTTGTTGCTCATTAGAGAAGTTAGCCTTAAAGGGCGTCCACAAGGCTAACTTGTTGATTTCAAATGATTTTCTTAAAAACGTGGGAAGTTCAGAACAAATAGCCAGTCACAGTTGACTAAGAATGAACTTTAGAGCGTTAGAAGCTCGAATTAATTTTTAAAAAACAACTAGCTAAAAATTACGAATTTTGAAAATAAAAATCCCCCAATAATGTTAATTATTGGGGGACATAGGGACTTATTGTCGCCCTTGATTACCCATTGTCCCTTTGGTAGGGCCAATTTTGTGTGGTGGAGCTGGCGGGATTTGAACCCGCGTCCACAAGCCTTTTTCGTACAGTTCTACATGTGTAGTCGTCTGATTTGAGTCTCGCCGTGTGCGTCGCGC
>NZ_NCFJ01000155.1:0-5011 GCF_002281105.1 Polynucleobacter sp. 35-46-11 | reverse complement strand
TTCTGTCAATTAGATTAAGCGCAGAATTACCATCGATACCATCACCTCCAGCACTCCCGGCGCAGAAGTTTTAAGACGCCGTAGCTTTGCCATCATCTCTCACCCAGATGCTGGCAAGACCACGCTCACTGAAAAACTCTTGTTATACGCAGGCGCAATTCAGATTGCTGGTAGCGTCAAGGCCCGCAAAGCTAGTCGCCACGCAACCTCGGACTGGATGGAAATTGAAAAACAACGTGGTATTTCCGTAGCCAGCTCGGTAATGCAAATGGAGTATCGCGATTGCATTATTAATCTTTTGGATACCCCGGGACACCAAGACTTCTCTGAAGATACCTATCGCGTATTGACCGCTGTAGACTCCGCACTCATGGTGATTGATGCTGCCAACGGTGTCGAGTCACAAACCTTACGCTTACTGGAAGTCTGTCGCGCACGCAACACACCAATTGTCACTTTCATCAATAAGATGGATCGTGAAGTAAAACCACCCATGGAGTTGATGGATGAGATTGAAACTGCGCTCGGCATTGAGGTAGTTCCTTTTACTTGGCCAGTAGGCATGGGTAAATCATTTGCCGGCGTAATTGATATTGCCAACTCTCAAATACGTATGTTCAAGGCCGGCGAAGATCGTGTCACTGAAAATTCTCATGCGATTGTTGATATCAACAATCCGGCATTAAAAGAGCGCTTAGGCACTGATCTTGAAAATGCGCTTGCCGAAGTAGATCTCATTAAAAATGCAATGCCTGCTTTTAATAAAGAAGCCTTTTTGGCGGGCCGTCAGTCGCCGGTATTCTTTGGCTCAGCCATTAATAATTTTGGTGTACGTGAAATTCTCAATACCTTAGTTGAGCTTGCACCGTCACCAGGCTCACGCAAAGCCTTACAACGAGAGGTTAGCCCTGCGGAAAATAAATTCTCTGCAGTGGTATTTAAGATCCAAGCCAACATGGATCCGGCTCACCGAGATCGTGTTGCCTTCTTGCGTATTTGCTCGGGACACTTTCAACGCGGTATGAAGCTGAAGATTTGTCGCAATGGCAAAGAAGTGCGCACCAACAATGCACTGTCCTTCTTGTCACAACGCCGCGACATTTTGGATGAAGCCTTCCCTGGCGACATTATTGGATTACCAAACCATGGACTTCTTCGTCTGGGCGATACGCTCACCGAAGGAGAGCAACTGCAATTTACAGGCTTGCCATTTTTTGCGCCTGAGATTTTCCGCATGGTGGAGTCTGCCGATCCATTGCGCTCGAAACAATTACGCACAGGCTTGATGCAGCTTGGCGAAGAAGGCGCAATTCAGGTATTCCGCCCCATGACGGGTGGCACTATGCTGCTCGGTGCATTTGGACAGCTGCAGTTTGAAGTAGTAAGCCATCGCCTGCAAACTGAATATGGTGCAGAGGTACGCTTACTACCTGCGCGCTATAACTTAGCTCGCTGGGTCAGCTCAGATGACCCTGTAGCACTCAAGAAATTCATTCAAGAAAATATTCACCGCATGGCGGAGGATGTTGTGGGAGCCTCAGTATTTTTGGCTAGCCATAAATCCGAATTAGATGTTGCTCAACAACGCTGGGAATCCATTCAGTTCCATGCGTTGCGAGAGCATGCAGGCCTTATCTACCAATCTGACCTCGCTGGTTAAATCTAGCGTGGGCTTGATTGTGGCCAATTGCAATCAAATACTGCAACCAGCTGAGTATCGCTCTTTCTAAAAGAGGCAGTCTTGCCATATTGAGCGCAATACGCATTAGCCTTTGGCGTGAGCGATGCAACAGATTCGCCATCACTATTTAAAAAAGTGACATGATTCGAGTCTGAGGCATCGGTATAAACCGCAGCGCAAGCACTCAAACCAACAATGCCTAGTAACAAAATATATTTAAGATGCTTCATATCAATCCTCTTATTTAGTATGCGCCTTAAGGCATCTTAAATCGCCTATAGTACAAACTTCGAAACTAAGCGGGCAGTGAGCTTGCTAGCAAACGGCCGATAAATCAAAATACAAATCATTGCCACTGGGTAGGCAACTGCCCAAACCTCCAGCCACACCCAAAAAAAATTCTGCACAAAACCTACGCGCACTAAAGTAGTGGCCAAAGTAATGCTCAATGACATGAGTCCGCCCATGATTGCAGAAAAAATAAGATTAGGAATATTCATCATCATCTGATCATAGCGCCTTGACTGCTTAGCTGTTATTCTGATTTGTGATCACTATTCCGCGCCCTACTTAGGGGAGTCTACTGAGCAATCTCAGAGGTTCATCATTTCAAGACTCTAGGAAAAAATATGGCTGTTGGCCAAAATCAAAGAAATAGAAAAAACGATCCCATGGTTAGTAAAACCGGCAAAGCCAAATTGGGCCCACTAACTGTCACTCAACTTAGTAAATTACTTGAATCTAGCACTAAGCCTAAAGAGAAGGCAAAGATTCAAAGGGCTCTCAATAAGCGCCCTCCAGCACCAGCATCTATCGCTGAGCCTGTCGCAGCCTAAGCACTTAGCACTAAGCCCCGAAATTTCCGGGGCTTTTTTCTTATGTAATATGCTCTCATCATGAAAGCATCTCCACAAATTCACGCCATCTATATTGCCTCCCAAGCAGGTGAATCTATGACGCAGCTTACGCAGGCTGAGATTGTTGCAGGCGAGGGCATTGTGGGTGATCGCTATGCCTTGGGTATAGGTGCATTCTCAAAAACGAAGCCTAAGATCCGTCATGTTTCTCTCGTTGCACTTTCTGCTATCGAGAGCGCAAATAACGAGCTACTTGCAAAGCAGCAAGTAGTTTTTGATCCAGGCGACACTCGCAGAAATATTACGATCAGCGGCATTTCTGAGGATGAGCTCAATGGGCTAGTTGGCAAGACCTTCTATTTAGGGGGTCTTACTTTTAAAGGTACAGAATTATGCGAGCCTTGTCAGCGACCAGCCAACTTACTAAAAAGACCAGATTTTATGAACGCATTTGAAGGTCGTGGCGGCCTTAGAGCCGAAGCCCTCGAATCTGGATACCTCACCCTGGGAAGCGCTCTTCTTTTCTCAGCTCCCGAAGAAAATTAATTCAACTTTGCATTTAAATATGTCTACAACAACACTCTGCCTTATTCGCCATGGCGAAACCGACTGGAATGCCGAAAGACGCTTACAAGGGCATACCGACATTCCCCTTAATACCAAGGGCGCACTACAGGCGCGCCAAATGGCCCAGGCCCTTAAAGATATAAAACTCTCGTTTGACGTCCTTTACACCAGCGATCTTAAAAGAGCAGCTGATACCGCAAGCGCTGTCGTTGAATTATTTGGAGGTGAGCCACAGGTTGATAGCGCTTTAAGGGAGCGTCATTTTGGCGCCCTTCAAGGGCTCTCAATTGGCGAGGCGCCATCACTACAGCCTGATATCTGGCAGGCTCACATTACCCGCGACCTAGAGCATGATCTTGGTGGTGGCGAAAGCATTCAACAATTTGCAGTACGCGTTCAAAATGCTCTAAACAAAATTCAAGAGTGTCATGCTGGTAAAACAATTTTGCTGGTTAGCCATGGTGGCACGCTTGACATGATGTATCGCATTGCAAGCAAACAATCTTTAAGCGCTGAAAGAGTCGCTTCCGTACCCAATGCCTCATTAAATTGGATTACTCATAGCCAGGCTAATGGCTGGGAAGTAAAGCAATGGGCAGATACTCGCCACCTTGAGGGTCCCGCCTTAGAAAACGTGGACCTCTAAATAAAAAAGTCACCCGAAGGTGACTTTTGAGTTTTCAGAAAAGTTTTACTTTCTGATGTGCGCGTGACGGGCTGCATCTTGTGACATACCCTCACCCTTTGGTTTGCCTTCAAGCGCCTCTTTTTCAGCAGTAATTTCTTTGCGACGCTCTTTACAAGAACCAGCAATCTCTTGCAAAGCTTTACGTGCTCTTGCAGCAGAAGCTTTGATTCCTCTTCCGTGGAACTTTTCGTTCTCTGATTGGTATGTTTCGAAAGCGGCAATTAACTTGTCATGATGGGACATATTTTTCCTTATGAATAATTGAAATAATCGGCTTAAGGAGCACTTTAACCCAATATATGCAAATCACTCTAATTTATTGAATCCAGCGATCAATAATCTCTTTTAACTTTTCTGGGCCCAACTCGGCAAGATAGAGATTAAAGTCATCCCGCAACTTAGAGCCTTTTTTGAAGGCAAAGCCCAGATTATCAAACCCAACGACTTGGTAGCTACTGCTAACTGGAAGATTTAAAGACTTTTGATAGTTAACCAACATAACGTTGTCCACAAATACCAAGTCCACATTACCATTTTGCAAGGCAAGCAAGGCCTCCGTGGGCGACGGATATAGCTTTACTTGCTCTGCTGAGTAATAGCCTTTTGGCTGCAATACAGTCTTCACATAATCATCAAACACACTACCCGTCGGATAAGCAATGCTGTATTTTTTTAGTTGAGATAAATCAGTAATTTTAATATTGCGATTCTTTAATCCAATCAACTGCCATGTGCTGGTGAAATACGGATTTGAAAAATCCATCACTTCTTTCCGCTTATCTGTAATGGAGATTCCTGAGAATGCAACATCAGCCTGCCCACTAGTGACGGCACCCAACATCCCCAACCAATCATAGGCAGTCGTTTTAAATGTGCAAGCGCGTGACTTGCAGTAGCCCTCAAATATCTCCAAGTCTATGCCCGTATATTTACCGTCTTTTTCAAACAGCATCGGAGGGATGGCGGGGGACACGGCAACCTTAATGACATTATCCTGTTCCTCTTTGGAGCATCCACTAACTATGCTTAAGGTGACGCATAGGACTAAAAGTAGGCGAGCAAGTCTCATTGTGTACTCAGGATTAAATTAGATAATTGATCTTATCAAGAATTGAATATAAAAAGCCACCCGTATGAACTGACCCCCAAAAGTTGGACCTTATGTCCAACCAAGGGGGTTTTGTTTTATGAGCAAGTACAGTAAGCAGTTCAAGCTAA
>NZ_NCFJ01000154.1:0-5020 GCF_002281105.1 Polynucleobacter sp. 35-46-11 | reverse complement strand
AGGGAAGTAAAGAGGTTGGATTCACGATTGTCTCCATCTCACTCTCTCTTGTTGCTGTATTTATTCCGCTCTTTTTTATGGAAGGACCTATCGGACTTCTGTTTAGAGAATTTGCAGTTGTTGTCACCCTCTCGATTCTGGTCTCTGCCGTAGCCTCCCTCACTATTGTGCCCATGCTCTGTAGTCGATTTCTCAAGGAGCAGCATGGCGAATCAAAAAGCTATCCACTCACGAAGGGCTTTGATCGTATATTTACGTGGTCTCTCAATACCTATACTCACTATTTAGATCTAGCGCTAATCAATAGAAAAAAAGTATTGTGGGGCACTATCGCTACTTTTATCCTGACTATTGCTCTCTTTGCATTCAGCCCCAAAGGTTTCTTTCCAGAGGAAGATATTGGCCAACTCCGCATTACGGTTGAAGCAGCCCAAGATACTTCGTTTAAAACGATGCTTGAATTACAAGATCGTGCCGCAGTAATCGTTGATGAAGACCCGAATGTAGCAACATCTATCTCCATTCTTGGAGGAGGTATGAGCTCTGGACGAAATACTGGTAGATTCTTTGTGATCCTGAAACCCAAGAGCGAACGCCAGAAGATGAGTAAGGTCATGGAGGGCTTGCGGACTAAATTTAAAGAAATTCCTGGTATTCAGATTTATATGAGTCCGGTCCAAAACTTACAACTTGGTGGTCGTAGCAGCAAAAGCCGCTATCAATATACGCTTCAAAGTGTAGGATTTGAAGGTGTGAACGAGTGGGCTGAGAAAATGCTCGAGAAGATGCGCTCTGATCCTATTTTCAGAGATGTCACCAGTGATTCACAGCTAAAAGGTTTAAACGTCAAAATTGATATTGACCGCGAAAAAGCAGCTAGTGCTGGCGTTTCGATTGCAGACATTCGAACAGCGCTTTACTCTTCATTTGGTGAGCGTCAAGTCTCGACGATTTATACGCCAGTCAACACCTACCGCGTTATTCTAGAGACCGCCGAGAACGATCGACAGTTTGAAACTGATCTTAATAAAGTCTACGTCCGAGGCAGATCGACTAATACACTGATCCCTTTATCAAGCTTAGCAACGTTTACACGCACAGTGGGACCCACCTCCGTAAACCATCAAGGTCAAATTCCCGCTGTGACCATTTCCTTCAATTTAGCGCCGGAAGTTTTTCTGGGAAATGCCACTAAAGCGATTGATAAGTTTGCAGAAGAAATTAAGCTGCCGCCCTCAATCATCACTAGCTATGGCGGTGACGCAGCAGTATTTAAAAGCAATCAATCCGGCCAAATCATTTTATTGCTTGGCGCTTTAGGGGTCATTTATGTTCTCCTGGGCGTCTTGTACGAGAGCTATATTCACCCTCTCACTATTTTGGCCGGCCTACCCTCTGCTGCGATTGGCGCCATTCTAGCCTTGCGAATTTTTGGATTTGAACTCACCATCGTTGCATCGATTGGCATTCTGCTGCTAATTGGTATCGTGAAAAAGAATGCGATTCTGATGATCGACTTTGCATTAGACGCTCAACGTAACCGAGGGCTTTCACCTGAAAAAGCAATTCGTGAGGCTTGTATCTTGCGCTTCCGACCCATCATGATGACAACCATTGCTGCTCTGATGGGTGCACTGCCGATTGCGCTTGGCTTAGGTGCAGGCGCTGAGCTGCGTCAACCTTTAGGCATTAGCGTAGCCGGTGGTTTAATCTTCTCTCAATTTGTTACCTTAATCATCACTCCAGTGATCTACCTCTATTTGGATAAATATGCGGGTAATGGACCTATGAACATCCCTGAATCTGTGTTGGAAGGCAGCTAATGCGTCAAGTTATTCTCGATACTGAAACTACTGGTCTTAATCCCGCAACTGGCGATCGTATTATTGAAATCGGTTGCGTTGAGATGGTGGGTCGTCGACTAACCGATCGCACTTTCCATTACTACATCAATCCTGAACGTGATATTGATGCAGGTGCTTTTGCAGTGCACGGACTATCTCGTGAATTCTTATCCGATAAGCCAGTATTTGCGAATATTGTTGAAGAGTTGATTGAGTTTGTTGATGGTGCTGAGGTAGTCATTCATAACGCAGCGTTTGACTTGGGATTCCTGGATAACGAATTTGCTTTGCTCAAGCGCCCCGCTTTCAGAGGTCTTGCTTCCAAAATCACTGACACTCTTCTCGATGCCCGTCAAATGTTTCCAGGTAAGCGCAATTCTCTCGATGCGCTCTGCGAACGCTTTGCCATCAGCAATCAACATCGCACCTTGCACGGGGCTTTACTTGATGCCCAGTTACTAGCAGAGGTCTATGTAGCGATGACGCGTGGCCAAGAAGATCTATCCATCGATCTGATTGACTACACCGTTGGCACCGATGCCTCTGGCCAAATGAAAGCCTTACCAAGCAAACTCAAACTCATGACTGCAAGTGAAGAAGATTGCCAGTTACACGAAAAAATCTTAGCTGAGATTGCAAAGGCAAGTAAAAAGGACCCCGTATGGAGTCCTTCTGCCGCAAGCAACTAACTGCATAGCTAAAACCAATTTAGATTTCGGCTGCGATCGCCTTACCCAAGTCATCCGTACGAGACTTGCCACCTAAGTCAGGCGTCAATGGGGAGTTATCTGCAGCCAGAACTCGCTCAATTGCATTGAAGATGGCCTTGCCTGCTTCTGGATAACCCAAGTGATCTAACATCATTGAGCCTGACCAGATCTGTCCAATTGGATTGGCAATCATCTTGCCAAAGATATCAGGTGCTGATCCATGTACCGGTTCAAATAAGGAGGGGAATTTTCCTTCTGGATTAATACTTCCTGATGGCGCGACTGCAATTGTTCCAGTGCATGCTGGACCCAAGTCCGACAAGATATCTCCAAATAAATTGCTGGCTACAACAACATCAAACCTGTCTGGGTTCATCACAAAGTGTGCAGCCAAGATATCAATATGGTATTTGTCCATTTTCACATCGCCAAATTGCTTAGCCATCGCCTCAACTCGCTCATCCCAATAGGGCATGGTGATTGCAATTCCGTTGGACTTAGTGGCAGAGGTTAAATGTTTTTTTGGACGACTTTGCGCAAGGTCGAAAGCATACTGAAGAATGCGATCCACCCCTTGTCTTGTAAAGATAGATTCTTGAATCACAAACTCTCGATCAGTATCTGGGAACATTTTCCCGCCAACACTCGAATATTCACCCTCGGTATTTTCACGAACGACGTAAAAATCAATATCCCCAGGCTTTCGGTTTGCTAAGGGGCATGGCACACCGGGCAACAATCGAACTGGTCGCAAATTGACGTACTGGTCAAAGCAGCGACGAAACTGAATGAGACTTCCCCATAAAGAGACATGATCTGGAAGAATGCTTGGCATACCGACCGCGCCAAAAAATATCGCATCGTATTGCATCAGAGTATCAAACCAATCATCCGGCATCATCTTGCCATGCTGGAGATAGTAATCACAGCTAGCAAAATCAAAATGATCAAACTGCATACCAATACCAAACTTTTGATTAGCAGCCTCTAATGCACGAATACCTTCTGGCATGACCTCTTTACCAATTCCATCACCAGCGATAACAGCAATTTTTGGGTTCTGAACTACTTTGTTTTTCTTCATTTAATGTCTCATCCGATCTTCAACATACATGGGTTTAGCTAATCGCCCGACGAATCTCATCGGTCTTGGGTTTGGAGCCGGTTACTGATTCTGTATCGTGCTCCGTCGTATTTTCAATTGTCTCAATTGCAGTCTCCTGCATCCGAATATTATCTTTTGGGCAAATCGGGGCTCCATAGGTAGCCCACTTCTTTAATAAGGTCACCTCATATCCACACTGAGCACATTTGGCTTTATTACGACTTGCATTGCTCGGTCTTGGTGGCGGGAAAACAATTGCTTGATGCGGATATGGGCCAAGCTCTTGGCTAATCATCATCAGACGCACCATCAACTCTTCGGTAGCATGAGCCATTCTGGCGGGGCCTTCTAGACCAACAGTCTGGGCGATGCCTTTAAAGTCCTCGCCGTGACCACTAAAGCAATCATCTACCGCATGACATAACTCATGAACCAGGGTATCTAAGAGCTGAACTGGATCATCCAACTTTGGAGAAATGAAAATTTCATTTACTCCGCCACCAGAGCGCTCGCGGGGCCAGCACTGCCCTAGCGTTGTTCTCGGACTGCTAGAGGCTGGAAATCCGCACGATACGCGAACGGGCGGAATTGCGTAGCCCGCTTTTGAAAATACAGGCTCTAAATGTCTTACGGCGTCTTCCAGCCAAGATTCTCGTACAGAATGTTGCTTCATGAATAACTCAGTGATGTTTTTATTAGGGATTGAATATGGGAAGGGACTCTATTATCGCTGCCCTACTTTGACATCACCGAATATAGCCTGAGCTTCACGTGGTAGACAGCGCCAGTAACGCTCATTTGAAGGCACCGTGCCACCTAAGGCTGCAGCGGCCTCCCAGGCCCATCGTGGCTTGTATAAAAATGCACGGGCTAAAGCAATCAAATCTGCATCTCCCTTTTGGAGAATATCTTCTGCTTGCTGAGGCTCTGTAATCAAGCCAACTGTCATCGTAGGCAAACCAGATTGATCTTTTACGATTTTGGCGAATGGAACTTGGTAATTTGGTCCTATCGCGATCTTTTGCAATGGTGAAATACCCCCCGATGAGATATGTACAAAATCACATCCCAATGGTTTGAGACGGGATGCAAAATCTGCAGTCTCCTGCGGAGTCCAACCACCCTCAATCCAATCGCTGGCAGAAATCCGAATGCCTAATACGCCTTGATATGCATTACGTACTGCTGCAAATAATTCCAAGAGGAAGCGGATGCGATTCTCAAAAGAGCCACCGTATTCATCAGTGCGCTGATTGGCGATTGGCGATAAAAATTGATGTAAGAGGTAGCCATGCGCCCCATGCAATTCGATCCCATCCACACCAATGCGCTCAGCACGCTGCGCCGCAACAACAAATGCT
>NZ_NCFJ01000153.1:0-5082 GCF_002281105.1 Polynucleobacter sp. 35-46-11 | reverse complement strand
GCTCATCGGCCTGGACTACACGTTGCAATGCCCCCAAATAATCAGATTCACTGAACTCATTATGAAAGCGATCGGCACTAGGGTATGAGGTGTAGCGTGGGCCATTGATATCAAACTTCTGCAATAACTCGGGATGAAAAAGTACTTCTTTTTCATTTTGCTTAGATTCAGAAACTACAGAGCTCATCAAAAATTAGCTTATGGAATTATTGAGAAAGATAGTCAAGGGCGACTGCTTCTGCCACTTTAATCCCATCAACCCCTGCTGACAAGATTCCACCAGCATAGCCAGCACCCTCACCCGCGGGATAAAGGCCTTTGATATTCAGACTCTGAAAGTTTGATCCTCGCGTAATACGCAATGGGGAGGAAGTGCGAGTCTCAATGCCGGTCAATACTGCATCCTTCATCGAGAAGCCTTTAATCTGCTTTTCAAAGGCAGGGATTGCCTCTCGGATTGCCTCAATTGCATAAGCAGGTAAAGCATCAGCCAGGTCTGTCAGGTGAACACCAGGCTTATAAGAGGGCATTACAGAACCAAAGTCCGTAGAAGCCTTACCAGCGAGGAAGTCACCCACCAATTGTCCTGGGGCCTCGTAGGTGGAGCCACCTAACTCATATGCCTTCGACTCCAAAGCCCTCTGAAACTCAATACCTGCCAGTGGACCGCCAGGATAATCTTCCGGGGTAATGCCAACGACAATTCCCGCATTAGCATTACGCTCATTACGCGAATACTGACTCATACCATTTGTCACAACGCGATTAGGCTCAGAGGTGGCAGCAACTACCGTTCCACCTGGGCACATACAAAAGCTATAGACTGCACGGCCATTTTTGGCGTGGTGTACCAATTTGTAATCTGCTGCTCCAATGAGCTCATTACCAGCATGTGGACCTAAGCGTGCCTTGTCAATCAAGGATTGCGGATGCTCAATGCGAAAGCCTACCGAAAACGGTTTGGCTTCCATATAGACACCGGCTGCATGGAGTGCCTCGAAGGTATCGCGAGCACTATGCCCAAGAGCTAGCACTACATGATTGGCAGGTAAATCTGGATGGCCCTCAATTTTGACTCCAGCAATGTGCTCATTCTGAATATCAAAGCCAATCACCTTTTGCGAAAAACGAATCTCTCCGCCAAGCTCGATAATTTCTTGGCGCATTCTTTCGACGACACCAACCAATCGAAAGGTCCCAATATGTGGCTTTGCTACATAACGAATTTCTTCTGGCGCGCCTGCTTTAATAAATTCAGCAATGACCTTGCGTCCATAAAATTTTGGGTCTTTAATTTGGCTATAGAGTTTGCCGTCAGAAAATGTACCTGCCCCACCCTCACCAAACTGCACATTCGATTCTGGATTGAGGACATTCTTACGCCATAAACCCCAGGTATCTTGAGTGCGCTCTCTCACTGGTTTGCCACGCTCTAATACGATGGGTTTAAAGCCCATCTGCGCCAATACCAATGCAGCAAAAATCCCACAGGGGCCAAACCCGATAACAACAGGGCGTACAAAGTTTGCACCCTTCACTTGTGAGGCATTAGCAACAAAGTGATAACTTGTATCTGGGGATAGCCTTACGTGAACATCGTTTGCAAATCGTTTAAGCAATTTTTCTTCGTTCTTTACCGATAAATCAACGGTATAGATGAATGCAAGTGCGACATTTTTTCTGGCATCGTAGCTTCGTTTGAATACATCAAACTGAACCAGGTCCTGGGCTTGGATATTCAAGCGCTTCAAGATCGCCTCCTCCAACGCCTCGGGGGCATGGCTAATCGGCAAGCGAAGTTCGGTAATACGGATCATGGGACTCTACGATACACAGTAAATCAGGGTAATTTTCTAAATAATACTGGGAGATCCGGCCTATCCCCCTTAAAAGGCGATAATGCACCATGGCTCTACGCGCAACTATCCACAAAGCTGACCTCCACGTCGCAGACTCTGACCGCCACTATTACGGCAGTCACTCCCTCACCATCGCAAAGCATCCCTCCGAAACCGAGGAGCGGATGATGGTACGCATCATTGCTTTTGCCCTGCAAGCTCAGGAAGATCTGGCTTTCACTAAAGGCTTAAGCGATACCGATGAACCTGACCTCTGGGTTAAGGATCTCACGGATGCCATCAAGCTTTGGATTGAAGTGGGTCAACCAGATGAACGTCGCATCCTCAAAGCTTGCAGTCGATCCGATCAAGTCATCGTCTATTGCTATGGCGGACACACCAGCAAAATCTGGTGGGATGGGATTGCGAATAAATTAACTCGAGCCCGTAACCTACAGGTGATCTCTATTCCTGCGGAGCAGGCCAATGAACTTAATAAGCTAGTCGAGCGCAGTATGGTTCTGCATGTCAATATTCAAGATGGCGAGGCTTACGTTTCTTCAGATATGGGCCAAGTAACTATCACCCCAGAAATCTGGCGCAATCAAGAGCAATGAAGCCGGTAGTTTTAGACACCAATATCTTGTTAGATATTTTTGTCTTTAATGACGCAAGGGCCGACGATCTCAAACAAGCGATTGTGAATGGGAGCATTTCCGCAATTGCGAGTCAGCAAACTTTACTGGAGTTTGCGGATGTCATTTCCCGACCTCTTTTTAAGCTTGATGAATTCACCCAAGCGGACGTAATGACCCAATGGCAATCTATCGCACAGCTATACGATGATTCCAATCTAGCTAGCGCGCCTTGGAAATGCGAAGACCCCGATGATCAAATCTTCTTAGATCTAGCCTATCAATTGAGGCCATCGATACTCATTAGCAAGGACAATGCAGTACTGAAGATCGCGAGTCGAGCTGCTCAAGAAAGTATTCTGATTACCGCTGACTACAACGCCTTTAGGCTTGAGAGCTAAAGCGCAATCCCTTAGCTGCTTCAGCCGCAATTTCAAATGATCTCAAGCGGGCTTGATGGTCATAGATTTGACCAGTGATGATGATTTCATTTGCACCAGTTTGGTCAAGCCAATACTGCATCCCTTTTCTTACTGTTTCTAAGGATCCAACAGCAGAGCAACGCAAGGCATGATCGGCAGTAGTTTTTTCGTGAGGCTCACAGAAATCATTTAAATCATCAATCGGCGGCGGCAATTGTCCGCGCGTATTACGACGCATCCGAATTACGTTTTGTTGCAAGGTAGTAAAAAGGTATGCAGCCTCTTCATCAGTATCCGCGGCGACTACATTCATCACAAATGCACTGTACGGCTTAGCCAGCTTATCGGATGGCTTAAATAACTCTCGATAGGTAGTCATTGCATCTAGCAATTGCTCCGGTGCAAAATGAGAGGCAAAGGCATATGGCAAGCCAAAATGAGCAGCTAGTTGAGCGCCATACAAACTGGAGCCCAATATCCAAATTGGTACTTCGGTGTCTGCCCCCGGAATAGCCTTTACAGATTGCCCTTCCTGAATAGGACCGAAGTAATGTTGCAACTCTCGAACATCCTGTGGGAAGCGATCATCACTTCCTAGTAAATCTCTACGCAAAGCTCTGGCTGTCATTTGATCAGTTCCAGGTGCACGCCCTAAGCCCAATTCGATTCTTCCGGGGTAGATCGACGCTAAGGTGCCAAATTGCTCCGCAATAACTAATGGGGCATGGTTTGGCAACATCACGCCACCAGAGCCGACCCGAATAGTTTTTGTGCCGCCAGCAATATACCCAACTAAGACCGCAGTAGCAGAGCTAGCATTACCGGTCATATTGTGATGCTCCGCCACCCAGTAGCGGGTATAGCCCAATACCTCTGCATGCTGGGCAACATCCAAGGAGTTACGCAAGGCATCCGCAGCGGTAAATCCCTGGGGAATTGGAGATATATCTAGAATGGAGTACGGGACAGAATTTGTCATTCATAGATCATACTGAGAAAGCGGTTTTTTGACATGAGTAAACCTAAAATGGCAGATGCTGATGACGGCCTCTTTAAGCCGGGCAGCAAGCTTAGGCACATCAAGACAGGCGGATTTTATAAAGTAGTACTGCTTGCTAATGTTGAAGCCAATTTAGAACCAGCCTACGTCTATGAATCCCTCCAGTCACATGACTTTTGGATTAGGCCAAAAGCGGAAATGGAAGATGGTCGATTTGAATTAATCGATGCTTAAGCTAAAGACAGGAAAATGAAATGACTGAAGATCGAATTAATAACCTTGAAATCAAACTCAGCTTTACCGAGGATTTGATTGATCAACTGAATCAAACCATTTACAAGCAACAGCAACAAATTGAATTTCTATATCGCGAACTTAAATCCATTAAGGAGCAATCTAGCAGCGGAGATGGTGCAGGCATCAGCAGCCCTAAAGATGAAATCCCCCCTCACTATTAAAGCCCTGATAACATTAAGCATAGATAATCCAGTTCATTTAAAAAGGGATACTCATCATGGGTAACTTGTTACCGTTTTTAGTTCAGTGGGGCCTAACCTCTCTGTCCCTCTGGGTCGCCAGCTACCTTTTTAGTGGCCTACGCTTTGCCGATGGTGGTTCACTACTCATTGCTGCCCTGCTACTTGGCTTTGCCAATGCAGTAGTGAAGCCTTTATTGATTCTCTTCACGCTACCGCTCACCGTTCTCACTATGGGACTCTTTTTATTGGTGGTGAATGCCTTGGTACTAATGCTGGTCTCTGCAGTTGTGAGTGGCTTTACGATCTCCAGCTTCTGGACCGCATTCTTTGCCAGCATCTTTATTTCTTTATTCAGCCTGTTTATCAGCGGCTTACTGTTTTAAGTATTACTTCGCCCCCGGGTATATATCTGCCCAAGGGTGGAGCGCATCACGGCAGGGGTGACTTTTTGAGGTCATGGACCTAGCGTTCTCCGCCAAAATACTAACCCCGCCCGTTAAAAATCCAAGGCCAATTGAGACGGCGCTATTGACTACTCCAGCCTGGTTAATGCCCGCCTTAGGATTTGCCAGTGTGCCGCCCATCTTGACGAGTCCCGCTAAATCGAGGCCGGAAGTGAGCCCTGATTTTTCTCGTGGATCAATCATGAGATTCACTGCTTCAGTTTTCAGATTGATAGAGCCAGCCAACACAGCATCTAGTCTATCC
>NZ_NCFJ01000152.1:0-5083 GCF_002281105.1 Polynucleobacter sp. 35-46-11 | reverse complement strand
GCATGGGGTCAAGAGGTTGAGAGTAATGCTGTAGAGTTTTTGATCCATGCCCTGCGACGTAAGCTTGGTGCCGAGCATATTAAGAATGTAAGGGGGGTAGGATGGATGGTTTCAAAAAACGTTTAACAGATTCCTTGCAATTTAAAATATCCCTCAGCATAGCGATTTGTATTTTAGGGTTCGCTCTAATCGCTGGAATTGTTGCATTTAAGTCAGCCTATGGTGAGGCGCATGAACTTCAAGATGACCTGCTGCGACAGGTTTCCAGCTTCATTTCTCAGCAACCATTGTCATTAGACGTATTAAGTAATGGCAGGCATGACAAGATAGGTGACGCTGAATCACACATCATTATTCAGCAACTTGGCAATGCGCCTGGATTACTAAACATATCAGCTTCTTTGCTCGATGGCCTACAGAGTTTACAAATTGATGGAAAAGAGTATCGCGCCATCCTTAAGACTATGGATGGTGGTGAGCGTATTGCAATATCACAACCCATAAGCTTCAGAGATGAAATCGCCCGTGACAGCGCATTGCGAACAGTAATGCCATTTCTGCTTATGCTTCCTGTCCTCTTATTTATCGTAGCCTATCTTGTGCAAAAGATATTCCAGCCTATTAAAAATCTTGCAAATGACATCGATAGTCGTACTGAGCAAGATCTGCACTCAATAGAAGAAATTAATTTACCCTCAGAACTTCAACCCTTTATGGTTGCTATCAATCGCTTGTTAGGGCTAGTGAGTCAATCTGTGCTCTTACAAAGACGTTTTATTGCCGACGCCGCTCATGAAATGCGCTCACCACTGACTGCATTATCTTTACAAGCAGAGCGCATAGCTCAAGTTCAACTGTCTCCTGAGGCTCAGGAGAGGATTGGCGTATTACGTCAAGGAATAAATCGTAATCGAGATTTACTTGAACAACTACTTACTTTGGCAAAAGCACAATCTTCAGCTCTTAGCCCAGAAAATCCTATCTCCATTCAAGCTGTCTTTCGTCGTGTTTTAGAAGATCTTATGCCGATTGCTGAGGCTAAGCATTTAGATATCGGCGTTGAAGGGCATGTGGATTTATTGGTATGGGTAAGTGAGCTAGATTTAACTGCTATGGTCACGAATTTGGTGGCAAATGCAATTCGCCACACACCGGAGTATGGTCAGATTGATCTCAAAGTTTGCATGAAAAGTAGTCAGGTAATCATTAGCGTGTGTGACACGGGGCCTGGCATCCCTCTTCAAGAGCGGGATCGTGTATTTGAACCGTTTTATCGCACTTTGGGAGCAGGCCAAGGTGGATCTGGTTTAGGACTTGCAATTGTGAAAGCAATCGCCGAAAAAATTGGTGCAGAAGTATGGCTTGAATTTAGCGATGAAGAGAATCAATCTGGTTTATGCGCTTCCATCTTATTACCCACCTTGCGATAAATTTCTGCTTTTGGTCTTGATTTCAACCCGTTGATGCAACACACTACAAACTGCGTAAGCGCAAGGAGTGTTGCTTAAATTAACACTTACTTGCTCATAAAGCGGTTTGGAGCGACGAGGTATTAGATGGTTGCTCCAACAATCCTTTGGTTTTGAAAACCAAAGAGTGGGCCAGCACTTTTTTTAAATTCGTGAATTTGCTTACACACTGACGCTGACCGACTGCAGATCACCTTTTTAAATGGGTCTATCCAAGGCTTCTGCTCTCATAAGAAAGAAGCCATAGGGGTCTTGTAACAAAGATCTCAATAGATTCAAGAGGTTAACTCTCTAGCAGCACGAGCATGGTGCCGTATGGCAACGTCGCTATAAGGGAGATAACAAATGGATATGGACTGCTACTAAAGAAAACTGGTTTGATTTAGCGGTGAGTAAGGTTAAAAAGCCATCAGAGTGGGTATAAGCACTGTTTATGCAGGGTTTCTTGTTAATCCCTTGCCAAAAACTTTACAATAATTTCTTAAAACTTTACAATAATTTCTTAAAACTTTACAATAATTTCTTAAAACTTTACAAAAATAGATATGAAATTTGCCAATACAAAACGCTCCCAAGAAGTACGTCAGTTCTTGGTAGATGGCGTTAAAGCAAATCAACTCGATTTAGCCCATGCTGCAATGGAAAGGTTCGGCCTTACTAGACAGGCTATCCATGCACATTTTGCAGCGTTAGTTAAGGATGGATTTTTAGCTTCCAGCGGCAGTACGAAGGCGCGTGTATATCAGTTGGGTGTGAAGCGATTTCATGATGGTCTATTTAAATTGAAGGGGCTAGAGGAGTCTGAAGTCTATTCACGTAACTTTAGTGAAATATTTGATGGTTTGCCTAAAGAAATTGCCAATATTTGTCATTACGGTTTTACTGAAATGCTCAACAACGCCATTGATCATTCGGAAGGTACTGAGGTCTATATTCATGTAGAAAGAACGCCCGATTTTGTATTAATATCAATCATTGACAATGGCGAGGGAATTTTTAACCATATTACTAGATTATTAAAGTTGCACGATCCACGTGAGTCCATTTTGGAGTTGAGCAAAGGAAAGCTCACTACTGATCCAAGTAGGCATACCGGGCAAGGAATCTTTTTCTCATCCCGTGCTTTCGATGAATTCTTTATTTTCTCTGGTGATTTAGTCTTTACACATGCTGACGGTTCGGGAATAGACTTTCTACTTCATAACGAAAAAAGTTATCAAGGAACCAGGGTTGTCATGAAGATAGCGCTTAATTCAGAAAGAATATTGCGTACAGTATTTGATAGTTTTAGCGGTACGGAAGACGAAGATTACGCGTTTAATAAAACCGTTGTTCCAGTTAAGCTAGCTCTATATGAAGGTGGGCAGCTTATTTCGCGCTCACAGGCGAAGCGTATTTTAAATCGCGTTGATCGTTTTAAGACTGTCCTATTGGATTTTAAGGGTGTTGAGTCAATTGGCCAGGCATTTGCAGATGAAGTATTTCGTGTTTTTATTAAGCAAAATCCGCAAATTACAATTCACTCTATTAATGAGAGTCTAGAGGTTAAAAAAATGATTAAGGCTGCTCAAAGTAATTGTGGGTAGAGGCTAGACAGCACCCATCTAAGTTGAGCGATCAATATGATGAAGGCGTAGTCCAGGGAGAAGTAAAAGCTGCACAAACCAGAATCCTTTGGTCCCAGGTTCAAGTCCTGGTGGGCCCACCAGAAAAGCAAACCCTCATCAGAAATGGTGGGGGTTTTGTCTTTTTTAGATTACCTTATGATCAAGGTTTAAATCTCTCCGAGGAAATTGATGAATACATTTGACGCAATCCGCGAACGCAGAGCCGTGAAGTACTTTGACCCAAGCCATGAATTTACTAAGCAAGAGACTGACCAACTGTTAGATCTCGCTATGCAAGCGCCATCTTCATTCAATATCCAACATTGGCGTTTAGTAAATGTTACTGATAAGACCCTCAGAGCAAAGTTACGTGAAGCTGCAAACAATCAAGCTCAAGTTACCGAGGCATCCTTACTCTTTGTAGTGACTGTTGATATCAAGGCATGGGAAAAAGATCCTGCTAGATATTGGGTTAATGCCCCTAAGGAAGCTCAAGATATTTTAGTTCCTTGGATTCATCCTTTTTACTCAGGAAAAGAGCAGTTGCAAAGAGATGAAGCAATGCGATCTGCTGGGATCATGTTGCAAACTATGATGCTTTCAGCTAAAGCAATGGGTTACGATTCTTGCCCAATGGTTGGTTTTGATTTTGACAAGGTTGCGCAGTTGATTCATTTACCTAAAGACTATGCCATTGCTGCGATGTTGGTAGTTGGCAAGGGTATCAGGCCAGCATGGCCAAAGCCAGGATTTATTCCTAAAACAGAGATGATGATTGAAAACCATTTTTAAATTTGGGCGCTTTCTGAATTCAACCCCTAGATTCAGGTTCAAGTCCTAGTGGGTCCACCAGGACTGAAAATACCAACCCTCGGGTTGGTTTTTTTATCGCCGCCATAAGTAGCAGTGAGATTTATGCTTAAGGCCTTGGGGTCAACCGGTCAACGTAACAGATTGGGCAAAAGGGGGCATTAAGCGGCGTGTATTAGCTAAAAGTGAAGAATTCTCATCAGAACTTGTGATTGGTCGAGCAATGGTCAAGCAGTTGAAATATCTCAGGTGTAGAATCAATCCATGCAATTTTTGAGATCAAAACCTCTTCTTTTAGCTGCTTTGTTCCTGGGAATCATTTTGCAGGTGCTGACACCATTCTTACACGCACATACCGGACGATCAAGTCAGTTTGGCCTTCATCTACATGTTGCAAGCACTGGATTTGAGTCTGCTAATGCCTCTGAGGTCGGTAAAGTCTATCTCACGAGTGCCACAGAAGAATCTCCTGAAGTGGGCGTACCTACTTCACTTCAAAGTGAAAAATTTGACCTCATCATCTTAAGTTTCTATGCTTTAGCCTTCTTTATCCTTGTTTATTCGGCATCTAGTGGGCGACAGATTTATTTTTTCTCGGTTGATAGATTCGCTTATCAAAGGCATGCCCAAGGCTCGCTACCTCTTTCTTTAGCCCCACCTCTGGCCATCTAAATTTCTCTGGCGTGATTTGCTCACGTTTCTTGGATTTAGTTGGTAGTGTTTCTAGAGGTTTTTATGTTTCGTTTCCATATAGTTGGACTTTCCCTATTCTCATTCATTTTAAGTGGGAGCCTGCACGCACAAGAATTTGCACCTAAGTCATTAAAGCTGACTGCAAATCAACAGGCAGCTATGGGCGTTAATTTCTCTTCAGCAATTTCTGTTGATTCAGGTTCTGTATTAATTAGTGCTTCAGTCACAGTTCCACCAGAAAAGCAGGCAATTCTATCGGCGCCATATCCCGGACAACTCAGCCAAATGGTTGTGGGTGTTGGCGACCCCGTCAAGATCGGCTCTCCGCTTGCTTACTTTACTAGCCCCCAGATGGGCGATTCTAGGCAGAAATTATTGGAAGCGACATCTGATGCGCGTTTAGCAAAAGAAGCTTTGTTTCGCGATAACGAGCTATTTAAAGAGGGGATTATTCCCCAATCTCGCCTTAACATTACTAAAGCAAAAGCTGAAAATGCTAATGCG
>NZ_NCFJ01000007.1:0-29484 GCF_002281105.1 Polynucleobacter sp. 35-46-11 | reverse complement strand
TTTGGGGTGTTGAGCGTCGGATGGAGCAGGGACTGGAGATGGTTTGTCACCCTTGCTTCCTTCTTTTCCTCCCGCCGTGTTGGCTCTAGCCGACGGCACCGTATTTCCCGGTCTTAGTATTGGCGCCCCTGGCGAAACTACCGGCGAAGTCGTTTTCAATACCGCACTTACTGGCTATCAAGAGATCATTACTGATCCTAGTTACTCTCGCCAAATCGTGACCTTGACCTATCCGCACATCGGCAACGTGGGTGTGAACGGTCAAGACGCGGAGTCGGATCAAATACATGCAGCTGGTTTGGTCGTAAAAGACCTCTCCAAGCGCGTATCCAATTTCCGCTCTGAAGAAAGCCTCGATAGCTACCTGACTAAAGCAGGGGTAGTCGGCATTTCTGGTATCGATACTCGCAAACTCACTCGTATCTTGCGCGATAAAGGCGCTCAGTCTGGCGCGATCGTCGCTGGCAAGATGGGGGATGATGTAGAGGCTCTTGGCAAGAAAGCCTTGGAGTTGGCTAAGGCCTTCCCAGGCATGGCTGGTTTAGATCTCGCCAAAGTCGTTACAACAAAAACTCCTTACCAATGGCGCGAAGCTGAATGGGATCTACATGGCCCTGACGGCAAGCCTGCATACAGAACTTTAGATGCTAGCAAGCCAATCAAGAAAGTGGTTGCTTATGACTTTGGTGTGAAGCGCAACATTTTGCGCATGCTCACAGAGCGTGGCTGCGAACTCATGGTTGTGCCTGCACAAACTAGCGCTGCTGAAGTATTGGCGATGAACCCAGATGGTGTGTTCTTCTCAAATGGCCCCGGAGATCCTGGCCCTTGCGATTACGCGATTGCTGCTGCAAAAGATATTATCGAAAAGGGTGTTCCAACATTCGGTATTTGTTTGGGTCACCAGATTATGGGTTTAGCTGCTGGCGCTAAAACTTTGAAGATGAAGTTTGGTCACCACGGTGCAAACCACCCTGTAAAAGATTTGGATACTGGGCGCGTAGCGATTACCTCTCAGAATCATGGTTTTGCAGTAGACGCAAATACCCTGCCTGACAACATTCGTGTCACGCACGTTTCTTTATTTGACGGATCACTACAAGGTTTGGCTTGGAAAGATAAGCCCGCTTTGTGTTTCCAAGGTCACCCTGAGGCCTCACCTGGCCCTCATGACATTGCCTATTTATTTGATCGTTTTGTGGAGCTGATGAATGCTACCGCTGTTAGCAATAAGGGAGGCAAATAATGCCTAAGCGTAGCGACATTAAGAGCATCCTGATTATTGGTGCAGGTCCAATCGTCATTGGACAGGCTTGTGAGTTTGACTATTCCGGTGCGCAGGCTTGCAAAGCTTTACGTGACGAAGGTTACAAAGTTATTTTGGTGAACAGTAACCCTGCAACCATCATGACTGACCCAGAGATGGCTGATGTAACTTACATCGAGCCAATTACTTGGGAAGTAGTAGAGCGCATTATTGCCACCGAGAAACCGGATGCTATTTTGCCAACGATGGGTGGTCAAACTGCTTTGAACTGTGCACTTGATTTGCATCGCCATGGTGTTCTCGAGAAATACGGTTGCGAATTAATTGGCGCTTCACCAGAAGCGATTGATAAAGCAGAAGACCGTCAAAAGTTTAAAGATGCGATGACCAAGATTGGTCTCGGTTCTGCGAAGTCTGGCATTGCGCATTCTATGGATGAAGCCCATGAAGTCCAGCAACGTATTCAGAAAGAAACTGGCAGCTTAGGTTTCCCGGTGGTGATTCGTCCTTCATTCACCATGGGTGGATCTGGTGGTGGTATTGCTTACAACCGTGAAGAGTTTGAAGAGATCTGCAAACGCGGCTTAGATTTATCGCCGACCCGTGAACTCTTAATTGAAGAGTCTCTCTTGGGTTGGAAAGAGTTCGAGATGGAAGTGGTGCGTGACCGTGCCGATAACTGCATCATCGTTTGCTCAATCGAAAACTTAGACCCAATGGGTGTGCACACTGGTGACTCAATCACTGTTGCCCCAGCGCAAACATTGACGGATAAAGAGTATCAAATTCTACGAAATGCCTCGATTGCGGTATTGCGTGAGATTGGTGTGGATACTGGTGGATCAAACGTCCAGTTCTCCATTAACCCAGTCGATGGTCGCATGATTGTGATTGAGATGAACCCACGTGTTTCACGTTCATCGGCATTGGCCTCTAAAGCAACGGGTTTTCCAATCGCCAAGATTGCTGCAAAGTTGGCCGTAGGTTACACATTAGATGAGCTGAAGAACGATATTACTGGCGGCGCTACTCCAGCATCCTTTGAGCCATCCATCGACTATGTTGTAACGAAGATTCCACGTTTTGCGTTTGAGAAGTTCCCGCAAGCGGATTCTCGCTTAACAACGCAGATGAAGTCAGTTGGCGAAGTGATGGCAATCGGTCGCACTTTCCAAGAGTCATTCCAAAAAGCACTGCGTGGCCTAGAGGTCGGCGTAGATGGTTTGGATGAAGTGTCTACGGATCTAGACGACATCATTCAAGAAATCGGCGAGCCTGGTCCAGACCGTATTTGGTATTTAGCAGACGCTTTCCGTATGGGTATGGGTCTTGATGAGGTTTACAACGAGACTAAGGTAGATCCTTGGTTCTTGGAGCAAATCGAAGAGCTCATCACTATAGAAACCGAGCTCAAGCAGCGCAAGATCGATAGTTTGTCAGCGCCTGAGTTGCGTTTCATCAAGCAAAAAGGTTTTTCAGACCGTCGTTTAGCGAAGTTGTTGGGAGTGGACGCTTCCTCCGTTCGTGCAGCACGTCATCGCCTTAAAGTAGTGCCTGTCTACAAGCGGGTAGATACCTGCGCGGCTGAGTTCTCTACAAACACAGCGTATCTGTATTCCACATACGAAGCAGAGCATGGTGAGTGCGAATCCCAGCCAACTACCAAAGATAAGATCATGGTGCTTGGCGGTGGTCCAAACCGTATTGGTCAAGGTATCGAGTTTGATTATTGCTGCGTTCATGCTGCCCTTGCAATGCGCGAAGATGGTTATGAAACCATCATGGTGAACTGCAACCCAGAAACAGTTTCTACCGACTATGACACATCGGATCGATTGTATTTTGAGCCATTGACTCTGGAAGATGTTTTAGAGATCGTTGCCATTGAAAAGCCAAAAGGTGTGATCGTGCAGTACGGTGGTCAGACGCCTTTGAAGTTGGCATTGGATCTCGAAGCAAACGGCGTGCCTATCATTGGCACATCACCAGACATGATTGATGCTGCAGAGGATCGCGAGCGCTTCCAAAAGTTATTGCATGAGTTGAATCTGCGTCAGCCGCCTAACCGTACTGCACGTGCAGAAGACGAGGCTCTCAAGCTTGCCGAAGAAATTGGTTATCCATTGGTGGTGCGTCCTTCTTATGTTCTGGGTGGTCGCGCCATGGAAATCGTTCATGATGGTCGTGATCTCGAGCGCTACATGCGTGAAGCGGTTAAGGTATCTCATGACTCACCAGTGCTGCTAGATCGCTTCTTAAACGATGCGATTGAGTGCGACGTCGACTGTATTAGTGATGGTCAGCGTGTATTTATCGGTGGTGTGATGGAGCATATTGAGCAAGCTGGCGTGCACTCGGGTGACTCTGCCTGTTCATTACCACCGTATTCCTTGTCTGATGAGACGATTGCAGAAATCAAACGTCAAACAGCGGCAATGGCCAAAGGCCTGAATGTGGTTGGTTTGATGAACGTGCAGTTTGCGATTCAGAATGTCGATGGCAAAGATGTCATCTATGTGCTCGAGGTAAACCCACGCGCCTCTCGAACAGTGCCATTCGTATCCAAGGCGACTGGTTTGCAGTTAGCCAAGATTGCAGCACGCTGCATGGTGGGTCAGACTTTAGATCAGCAAGGTATCAAGGCTGAAGTGAAGCCTGTGTACTATTCAGTTAAAGAAGCGGTATTCCCATTCAATAAGTTCCCGGGCATTGATCCAATCCTTGGACCAGAGATGCGCTCTACTGGTGAAGTGATGGGTGTGGGTAAGACTTTCGGTGAAGCACTCTTCAAATCTCAGTTAGGTGCTGGTATTAAGTTGCCTAAGAGTGGCACCGTGGTGTTGACGGTAAAAGATAGCGATAAGCCTAAGGCAGTTGAAGTGGCTAAGCTCTTGCATCAATTGGGCTTCCCCATGGTAGCTACCAAAGGTACTGCCGCAGCGATTGAAGCAGCAGGTTTACCGGTGCGCGTAGTCAATAAAGTAAAAGATGGTCGTCCACATATTGTTGACTTGATCAAGAATGGTGAGATCTCACTTGTATTTACTACTGTTGATGAGACTCGCACAGCAATCGCAGATTCACGCTCTATTCGTACGAGTGCTCAGGCCAATAATGTGACTTACTACACCACGATTAGTGCGGCACGCGCAGTGATGGACGGTTTGATGACGTCGCAAAACGGTAATAAAGAGTCTCTTGAGGTGTATTCATTGCAGAATCTGCATAAGACGCTCAATTAATTTAAGTTAGGTTAGAAGCATGAACACAATTCCCATTACTAAGCGTGGC
Source organism: Polynucleobacter sp. 35-46-11 (assembly GCF_002281105.1). Taxonomy (NCBI): domain Bacteria; kingdom Pseudomonadati; phylum Pseudomonadota; class Betaproteobacteria; order Burkholderiales; family Burkholderiaceae; genus Polynucleobacter; species Polynucleobacter sp. 35-46-11. The sequence continues at coordinate 24,926 of NZ_NCFJ01000007.1, read as the reverse complement.
GCAGAGCTCCTCAAGGAAGAGTTGCATCGCTTAAAGCATGAAGAGCGCCCATCAGTGATTAATGCCATTTCTGAAGCGCGTGCACAGGGCGATCTTTCTGAGAACGCTGAGTATGATGCTGCTAAAGAGAAGCAAGGCTTTATTGAAGGCCGCATTCAGGAGCTTGAAGGCAAGCTCTCTGCAGCGCAAATCATTGATCCAGCCACTTTGGATGTTAATGGTCGAGTGGTTTTTGGTGCGACTGTAGATCTTGAAGACTTAGAAGATGGCACTAAGCTAACTTATCAGATCGTTGGTGATGATGAAGCTGATATTGCTTTAAATAAGATCTCGATTAGCTCTCCGATTGCCCGCGCTTTAATCAGCAAAGAAGAGGGCGACGTTGTTGCTGTTCAGGCTCCGGGCGGTAATCGTGAAGTAGAGATTCTCGCGGTTCGTTACCTCTAATACAAACCAGAATCAACATGCAGACTTTAGGGACTCCGACTCATGTGGGCGCTCAAAGACTCTTCATTTTGATTGCGGGCTTATGGGTTGGAGGCTTGCTTGCTGTGGGTTATTTAGTTGCCCCAGCCATTTTTAGCACCATGACTGATCGTCAAGCTGCCGGCATGGTGGCTGGCAGCATCTTTAAGCTAGAGGCCTACCTGAGCTTGATCGTGTGTATTGGTCTAATGGTCTTAGCCAATCTCTTAGTAAATCGTGGCCTCAATCAATTTAGACTCATTCGCTGGCTTTTATTGGCAATGCTGCTATGTTCTATTGCAGCAGCCTTTATCTTTATCCCTTGGATGAACACCCTCAGAGATAATGCTTTAGCGCAAGGCATGCCCGTCATGGTTTCTCCATCAGCTACTTTATTCGGCAGGCTGCATGGTGCCTCTAGCATTCTATTTATGCTGCAGAGTCTTCTGGGAATCTTCTTGGTCTGGCGACTTACTAAGAGGTGAGTTAAGAAGCAATACAAGAGGTAAGTAATAAAAAACGCCGATTAGCGGCGTTTTTCTGGGGAGCATCTTCAATACCCTGCGTATCAAGAGCCCAATGATTTCTTCTTCGTACTGCTCATACGTGCCTTACGTTTCTTGATTGGCGCAGGTGCTGCAACTGCCTTGCGGTAGCCTGGTGATGACCAGCCAATTTTAGACTCAGCAGCATCGGCACGTAGAACACGTTTCTTTGGGGCAGCGTTTTTTACTGCAGCCGCTCTTTCAAATGGCGACTTGCTAGCAGCGGAGCGTCGATCTGATCTCTCGGAGGTGCTGGTGCGAACACCGACTTTTGCAACAACGCGATTCGGTTGGCGCTTAGTGCGAGGTGCTTGCAATGATTTCTTGGTTTGCTTGCTGGATCTTCCTAAGTTGGAGAGGGCCGCATCAACAATATCAATCGGTTTCCAAAGTACGAGCAATTTTCCGATATGCTGAACTGGCGCTGCGCCGAGTTTGTCGCAAAGCTCTTCATAGATGGCAATACGTGCGTCACGATCGTCGCCGAATACACGAACTTTGATCAAACCGTGATGAGAAATAGATAACTTAGCCTCTTTGATGACCGCAGGAGTCAGGCCATCGCTACCAATCATGACAATTGGACTCAGTCCATGAGCGTCGGCTTTAAGGGATTTACGTTGGGCTGGGGTAATAGTAAGTGCAGTCATGGCCTCGATGATAGAGCATTAGGGCTTGTAAAACAGGGCTTTCGGCCCCATATAGACTCATATCAAGATGTTTTACGTCGATTCCTTTTGCCTTGTAGGGCATAAACAAGGAAAATAAACGTCGAAAGTGGGTAAGTTGTGGCAAAGAATAAATTTAATAAAAGTTGGTTGCAGGATCACTTAAATGATCCGTACGTGAAGATGGCCCAAAAAGAGGGTTATCGCGCACGAGCTGTCTATAAGTTGAGTGAGATAGACGAGCAAGACCGACTCATCAAAGCAGGTATGACTATTGTGGATCTCGGGAGCGCTCCTGGGAGCTGGTCTCAGTACGCCCGTAATCGCCTGACTGAGCTAGGTAAAAATAATCCGAATATTGAATCTGGTAAGCCGGATGGAACCATTATTGCGATTGATATTCTGCCGATGGAAGATATTGCGGACGTCTCTTTTATTCAGGGGGATTTTCGTGAAGATGAGGGCTTAAAGGCGCTTGAGGCGCTTTTGCCAGCCGATGCAGATGGAAAAGTTGATCTCGTCATGTCGGATATGGCACCCAATCTCTCTGGGGTAGGTGTGGCAGATGCAGCCCGCATGGCTTTTCTGGCAGAAATTGCCCTGGATTTTTCAGTCCAGCACCTCAAACCAGAAGGTGCCTTACTCATTAAGTGCTTCAACGGCAGTGGCTACAGCCAAATTGTGGAATCCTTTAAAAAGGTGTTCAAAACCGTGGCCTCCAGAAAGCCAAAAGCCTCTAGAGCGAAGTCCTCGGAAATCTTTTTACTTGGCCGAGACCTCAAACTACCTAAATAACCCCCTAAAAGTAGGGGTTTATTAAATAAATTGGCTCTCAGCCCTTGAAAAAGGCTGGTAGTAGAATCAAATACTTAGATATAGCAATCCGCTTTAACTCCCGGATTAATCCGGCAAAGGTCTCCTTTTGAATAGCAATATGTTGCAAAAAGTCGGTGTGTGGCTCATTGTGGGTCTGGTGCTGTTTACTGTTTTTAAACAGTTCGACAAGCCAAAGGATCAGACTCAAGTCACGTATTCTCAATTCATGGACGATGCCAAAGCTGGCAAAGTCAAACGAGTTGATGTGCAAGGCCGTACTCTGCAAGTTATCCCAAATGACGGTAACAAATATTCCATCATCTCCCCAGGAGATATTTGGATGGTTGGCGATTTAATGAAGTACGGTGTCCAAGTTACTGGTAAAGCGGATGATGAACCAAACATGTTGGTTTCTGCTTTGTATTACCTTGGACCCACTTTATTGATTATCGGTTTCTGGTTCTTCATGATGCGTCAGATGCAGGGCGGCGGTAAGGGTGGAGCATTCTCTTTCGGCAAATCCAAAGCGCGCTTAATTGATGAGAATAGTAATACTGTTACTTTTGCTGATGTCGCTGGTTGCGATGAAGCGAAAGAAGAGGTCTTTGAGATTGTTGACTTCCTAAAAGATCCGCAAAAGTTTCAAAAGCTCGGCGGCCGTATTCCGCATGGCGTATTACTAGTAGGCCCTCCAGGAACTGGTAAGACCTTGTTGGCTCGTGCGATTGCGGGCGAAGCAAAAGTGCCATTCTTTTCTATCTCTGGCTCAGACTTTGTAGAGATGTTTGTTGGTGTCGGCGCATCACGTGTGCGTGACATGTTCGAGAACGCCAAGAAAAATTCCCCTTGCATCATCTTTATTGATGAGATCGATGCGGTTGGTCGTCATCGCGGCGCCGGCATGGGTGGCGGTAATGATGAGCGCGAACAAACTCTCAACCAAATGCTGGTAGAGATGGATGGTTTTGAAAGCAATAGCGGTGTGATCGTTGTTGCCGCTACCAACCGTTCCGATGTCTTGGATCGCGCTTTATTGCGTCCAGGTCGTTTCGACCGTCAAGTACACGTTGGCTTGCCAGACATTCGCGGTCGCGAGCAAATCTTGCAAGTACACATGCGTAAAGTTCCGATTGATCCGGATGTGGATGCGGCTGTATTGGCACGTGGCACGCCTGGTTTCTCGGGTGCAGATTTAGCAAACCTGGTCAACGAATCTGCCTTGTTTGCAGCACGTCGCAACAAGCGTGCCGTTGATATGAAAGACTTCGAAGATGCAAAAGATAAGATTTATATGGGTCCTGAGCGCAAGTCTGCAGTAATGCGTGAAGAAGAGCGTCGTAATACGGCGTATCACGAGTCTGGTCATGCTGTGGTTGCTAAGGTGTTGCCTAAGGCTGATCCAGTACATAAGGTCACCATCATGCCGCGCGGTATGGCACTTGGTGTTACTTGGCAGTTGCCAGAATTTGATCGCGTGAACTTGTACAAAGATCGCATGATGGAAGAGTTGGCGATTTTGTTTGGCGGTCGTGCTGCTGAAGAAGTCTTCTTGCATTCCATGAGCACTGGTGCATCCAATGACTTCGAGCGTGCTACCAAAATGGCCCGTGATATGGTGACTCGCTACGGTATGAGTGATAGCTTGGGCACGATGGTGTATGTCGATACCGAATCTGAAAGCATGTTTGGTCGCACTAGCTCAAAGACTGTTTCTGAGTTGACCCAACAAAAGGTGGATGCAGAGATTCGTGCATTGGTCGATAGTCAGTACGCCTTGGCAAGATCGATCCTGGAGCAAAACCGTGACAAGGTTGAAGCCATGGTTGCTGCTTTGCTTGAATGGGAAACCATTGATGCTGAGCAGATTACCGACATCATGGAAGGTCGTCCACCACGTGCACCTAAGCCACCACCAGCAACCCAGTTTGGTAATTCAGCTGGAACGCCAGGTCCTGCAGCAGGCGCTGCTCCAGCGACTGCTTAATTAGCCTCAAGCTAACAGCAAGGTGATGAAGCAAGCACTGCCCGCAACATGGCGTTGCGGGCGTTTTCTTTTTGACTTCAGTAAACGTCAGCGCCCAATAGTGATGGGTATTCTGAATGCCACGCCAGACTCCTTCTCGGATGGTGGCAAGTTCAGAACCCCAAGTGATGCGATTGCTCGAGCAGAGCGCATGATTGCTAATGGGGTAGATATGATTGATATCGGCGGTGAATCAACTCGCCCAGGCGCCGAGCCGGTGTCATTGCAGGAAGAATTAGATCGCGTCTTGCCAGTGATTGAGGCCTTAAAAGATTGCGGCCTTGCTTTGTCGATTGATACCTATAAGGCTGAGACCATGCGTCAGGCACTCAATGCTGGAGTGGATTGCGTTAATGACATCTGGGCATTGCGACAAGAGGGCGCAGTAGATGCTGTCATCGAGAGTGATAAGAGCAATCCAGATAAACAGTGCGGTATTGTTTTAATGCATATGCAGCGTGATCCACAAACGATGCAATTTAATCCCAATTATCAAGATGTGATTGCCGAGGTAAAAGTATTTTTACAGGAGCGTGCCTCCTTGCTAGAGAATCAAGGCGTCGCTCAAAACAGAATTGCCATCGACCCTGGCTTTGGGTTTGGAAAAAGTCTTGAACACAACCTCAAGATGCTGGCTGATTTTGATCAATTTTCCGAATTGGCTTATCCGGTATTGGCCGGAATTTCTCGTAAATCGATGTTGGGTAAGTTAACTGGTCGTGACACCAATGACCGTATAGCGCTGAGTGTTGCAGCTGCCATCCTGGCTGCTGATCGTGGTGCTCGTATCATCCGCGTGCATGATGCTCAGGAGACGGTAGACTCCTTAAAGCTCTGGGAAGCTATCCAGAGTTAACTTGCTTGGCTAAATACCCACAAGTTTTATAATCAAGCCCATGAAAAAACAATACTTTGGTACTGATGGCATCCGTGGTGAAGTGGGGCAATTCCCGATTGTTCCGGAGTTCATTACGCGTCTTGGCTATGCCGCAGGCAAAGTACTAAGTAGTCAGTCAAAACCGGGTGAGCGCTGCAAGATTTTGATTGGTAAAGATACCCGTGTTTCTGGTTATTTATTAGAAGCTGCCTTAGAGGCTGGTTTTGCTGCTGCCGGTGTTGATGTCATGTTGTGCGGACCAATGCCTACTCCTGGTGTTGCTTATCTCACTAAAGCCTTGCGCTTATCTGCAGGCGTAGTAATTTCAGCATCACATAACGCCTATCAAGATAACGGCATTAAATTCTTCTCCGCTGAAGGTGGCAAGTTAAGCGATGAGTTTGAACTAGCAATTGAAGCTGAGCTTGCTAAGCCGATGGGCTGTGTCAGCTCAAAGGAGCTGGGTAAAGCATTTCGTATAGACGATGCTGCAGGCCGTTACATTGAATTCTGCAAATCCACCTTTCCGGGCGAGTTAAATCTCAAAGGCATGAAGTTGGTTGTCGATTGCGCACATGGTGCTGCGTATCACACTGCACCGCATGTCTTTCATGAACTGGGTGCTGAAGTGATTTCAATTGGCGTTCATCCAGATGGCCGAAACATTAATGACGGCTTTGGTGCGACAGCGCCAGCAGCTTTAATTGCTAAAGTTAAAGAAACCAAAGCAGATCTCGGTATCGCCTTGGATGGTGATGCAGACCGACTGCAAATGGTCGATGCTTCTGGTAGGTTGTTTAATGGCGATGAGCTTTTATACGTACTAGCAAAAGATCGCATCGAGCGCGGCCAAGCTATAGGTGGAGTGGTGGGTACCTTGATGACCAACCTCGCCGTAGAAAATGCTATTAAAGGCTTGGGTATTGGATTTGAACGTGCTAATGTAGGCGATCGTTATGTCTTAGAGCTACTCAAACAAAAAGGCTGGATTATCGGTGGCGAAGGTTCAGGCCATTTACTTTGTTTGGATCAACACTCAACCGGTGATGGCACCATCGCCGCGCTGCAGGTGCTAGCTGCCATGAGCCAGACCAAGAAGAGCTTGGCCGAACTTTTAGATGCAGTCAAGATCTTCCCCCAGGCACTTCTGAATATCAAATTCAGGGCGGGGTACGATTGGAAGTCAGACAATACCCTCAAATCGAAGATTAGCCAGGTTGAGAGTGATCTCAAAGGCAGGGGCAGGGTGCTTATTCGTGCCTCAGGCACAGAACCTGTCCTAAGGGTCATGGTAGAGGCTCAAGATAGTAAACTAGCCATGAGCTCAGCCAAGGACATTGCGAACTTGGTCCCAACGACTTAACTCATTGAATTAAATGAACTTTATTTATTTAAATCCTGTGTCATAAAAGCGTAATACTTGAAACGTATTGTTCATAGCTAGCAGTATTCAAGACTACATCTATCAAGGACGCTTACAAATGAAACTCGTATTTAAAAATGCCTTAGTTGCTGGTGCCGTTGCTTTGTCATTGGGCTCAAGTGCCGCAATGGCAACTGAAATGACAGGCGCCGGTTCTTCTTTCATCTATCCAGTTCTCAGCAAATGGGCTGAGTCTTACAAAGCTAAAAGCGGCGATAGTCTTAACTACCAATCTATTGGTTCTGGTGGTGGTATCAAGCAAATTAAAGCGAAAACAGTCGATTTCGGTGCTACCGATGCTCCAATGAAGTTCGAAGAACTCGAGCAACATGGTATGGTGCAATTTCCAGCGATTATTGGCGGTGTAGTTGCCGTGGTTAATATTGATGGCGTGAAGCCTGGTCAGTTGAAGCTGTCTGGCGACTTATTGTCGGATATTTTCCAAGGTTCAGTTACTGACTGGAGCGACAAACGCGTTGCTCTGTTAAACCCTGGTATGAAGATCCCTTCAGGTCCAATTACCGTTGTAACCCGCGCTGATGGCTCTGGTACAACAGCTATTTTCACAAGCTTTTTATCTAAAGCAAGTAGCAACTTTAAGGATGCCGTAGGTTTTGGTGCCCAAGTGAAATGGCCGGCTGCTTCTACTGTTAGTGGAAAAGGTAACGAAGGTGTTGCTGCTAACGTTGCCCGTATCAAAAATTCGATTGGTTATGTTGAATACGCTTATGCCAAAAAGAATAACCTGAGCTATACCCAAGTTAAAAATGCTGATGGCGTAATGGTTTCACCTACATCTGAAGCATTTGCTGCCGCATCAGCTGGTACCGATTGGTCTAAGTTCCCTGGAATGAATACCTTCATTACATACGCTCCTGGCGCAAAAGCATGGCCAATCACAGGTGCAACTTTTGTAGTGGTCTACAAAAAGCCAGAAAATAAGGCTCAAGCCGCTGCAGTATTGAAATTCTTTGACTATTCATTTAAAGATGGTAAGAAAGCTGCTTCAGATTTAGACTATGTGCCTATGCCTGATGCGACTGTAGATTACATTCGTAAGCAAGTTTGGTCCCAAGTTGACGCGAAGTAATTTTAATTTGCAGTAACTATTAAAACGACCCTGTTAATAGGGTCGTTTTAAATTTTCTGGATCTGAATATTTTATGAACACCTTGGAATCTTCTGGCGCACCTTCAGCTTTAGCAACAAAAATTGCGCGTCTACAGCTAGTTCAGGATTTTTTATTCCATCGTATTACTCAATTTTTTTCCCTTTCAGTGCTTTTTGCTTTATTGGGAATCATTATTTCTTTATTCATTAATGCTTGGCCTGCTCTGCATGAGTTTGGCCCCCAATTTTTCTTCACATCCCAGTGGGATATTGTTGGTGGAGAGTTTGGTGGTCTGATTGCTATTTACGGTACCGTAGTCTCATCCGTGATTGCACTCTTAATTGCGGTGCCTTTAAGCTTCGGCATTGCCTTTTTTCTGACTGAAATTTGCCCGCCACAGCTTCGTCGCCCACTTGGAACGGCGATTGAATTATTGGCTGCTGTTCCCTCAATCATTTATGGCATGTTTGGTCTATTTGTTTTTGCCCCAATTTTTGGAGACTACATTCAACCATTCCTCCAAGCTACATTGGGGAACATACCTCTTATTGGGATTCTATTTTCTGGTTCGCCTAACGGCATTGGAATGTTATGTGCTGGCTTAATTTTGGCGCTAATGATTTTGCCTTTTATTGCTTCGGTGATGCGTGATGTGTTTGATATTGTTCCTCCAGTCCTCAAAGAGTCTGCATATGGAATAGGATGCACTACTTGGGAGGTGGTGAAAAATATTGTGCTCCCATACACAAAGGCTGGCGTGATTGGCGGAATAATGCTTGGCCTCGGAAGAGCGCTTGGAGAGACAATGGCAGTCACCTTCGTGATTGGTAATGCCCAGCGCATTTCACCTTCATTATTTGCTCCAGGAAGCTCAATTGCTTCAACGTTAGCTAATCAGTTTGGTGAGGCTGAGGCAGGCCTTCACTACTCCTCATTATTTGCATTGGGTCTTGCACTTTTCTTTATTACCTTTGTTGTTTTGGCTATTGCTAAATGGATGTTAATCAATATGGAAAAAAAACAAGGACTTAAAACATGAAGATGAGTGCTAATGTCGATCAAGGAATTTTTTCAAGAAGAAAGCGTGCCAATAAGATTGGTCTCGCCCTGTCTATGGTTGCGATGGCTCTTGGAATGACTAGCCTGATTTGGATTCTGAGTATTTTGTTTATAAAGGGATTTTCGGCTATAAATCTCAATATGTTTTTAGCTAGCACTCCAGCTCCTGGCACCGATGGGGGAGGGCTTTCTAATGCAATAGTTGGGAGTTTGTTATTGGTTAGCACCTGCACACTGATCAGTACTCCGATCGGTGTTCTGGCAGGTCTATACCTTTCAGAATATGGTGATCGAAGCAGGGTGGCATCATTAACGCGTTTTGTAACAGATATTATGCTTTCTGCCCCTTCGATCGTAATTGGTTTATTTGTCTATGCCTTATATGTTGCCCAAGTACAGCATTTTTCTGGTTGGGCAGGCACAATCGCACTGTCATTAATTGCGATTCCTGTGGTTGTTAGAACTACGGAAAATATGCTGCGCTTGGTTCCTGGCAGTTTGCGTGAGGCTGCCTACGCACTAGGAACGCCCAAATGGAAGGTTGCTTTTATGGTAACTCTAAGAGCAGCTCAAAGCGGCATTATGACTGGTGTATTACTTGCGCTCGCTCGTGTTAGTGGAGAAACTGCGCCGCTTCTATTTACGGCATTGAGTAACCAGTTTTTCTCTGTAGATATGAATAAGCCAATGGCTAATTTGCCAGTTGTTATTTTTCAGTTTGCTATGAGCCCATACGACAATTGGGTTGCTCTTGCTTGGGGTGGTTCACTGTTAATTACATTTGCAGTACTCATTTTGAATATTTTGGCTCGAGTAGTATTTCGTCAGAAAGTTCAGAGTTAATGAGTGACATGAAAACATTGTTTGACTTAAATCAGATTGATAGTCAGGGAGCTAGAGTGGAATTAAATAATGATCAAGTAATAACAAATTCTGTTAATGCGCTTGAAGTGCGTAACCTTAATTTTTTCTATGGATCTTTTCAGGGTTTAAAGGGTATCAATCTCGATATTGAGCAAGGTAAGGTTACCGCCTTTATTGGCCCATCTGGTTGTGGAAAATCAACATTATTAAGAACCCTAAACCGTATGTATGACCTCTATCCTGGTCAACGTGCTGAAGGTGAAATTAATTTCTATGGCCAAAATATCCTAGAGCCTGGTCAGGATTTGAATCTGTTGCGCTCGCGCATTGGGATGGTATTCCAAAAGCCAACACCATTTCCAATGTCTATTTACGAGAATATTGCTTTTGGTGTGCGTTTATATGAAAAGCTATCACGCTCTGAGATGGATGAGCGAGTTGAGTGGGCTCTAAATAAAGCTGCGCTTTGGAACGAAGCAAAAGATAAATTAAATCAAAGTGGCTTATCTCTTTCAGGCGGTCAGCAGCAGCGTCTCTGTATTGCTCGTGGAGTAGCAGTTAAGCCATCCGTTATCTTGCTTGATGAGCCTACTTCGGCTCTTGATCCAATCTCTACAGGAAAGATCGAAGAGTTGATTAATGAGCTGAAGCATGAATACACGATTGCAATCGTTACTCATAATATGCAACAAGCTGCACGCGTCTCCGATTACACTGCGTATATGTATCTTGGAAGCTTGATTGAGTATGGTAAGACGGATGAAATATTCATCAAGCCTAAACGTAAAGAAACAGAAGATTACATTACCGGTCGCTTCGGTTAATTGGAGACATATATGCCAGATAAACACCTATCATCCCAGTTTGATGCAGACTTAAACTCATTGTCTAGTCGTTTACTAGAAATGGGTGGGCTTGTTGAATCTCAAATCTCCACTGCAATGCGTGCATTCACGCAAATGGATATTGATACTTGTAATGTAGTCATTCAGAACGAAAAACTTGTAAATGATCTTGAGATCCAGATTGACTTAGCTTGCACTGAATTAATTGCCCGTCGTCAGCCTACAGCACGGGATCTTCGTCTCGTCATGGCTGTTTCAAAAGCGATTACTAATCTAGAGCGTGCCGGTGATGAAGCTGAACGCGTGGCCAAGAGAACCAAGCGCTTAATTGAAGCTGGAGCTATTCACAATATTAATGTAGCTGAAATTCGTTTATCCGGGCAGATGGCAATTTCTCTACTGCGTCGTAGCTTGGACGCCTTTGCCAGGTTAGATACCGTTGCGGCTGCCGAGGTTGTGCAGGAAGATCGCCAGATTGATGAAGAGTTCAGAGGCTTTGTTCGTAAGCTGATTTCCTACATGATGGAAGATCCGCATACTATTTCCACGGGTCTTGATATGTTGACGATTGCAAAAGCAATCGAGCGTATTGGTGATCACGCAAAAAATATTGCTGAATTTGTTATTTATATTGCCAAGGGCTCTGATGTGCGACATATCCCTCATGAGGATTTGGTTCGCGAGGCAAATAAACCGTAACTACCAAAGCGGAATTCCAGATGACTCACCGAATATTGATTGTTGAGGATGAGCCTTCGATTGCTGAGCTCATTTCGATCAATCTGACTCATGCAGGCTTCGAAGTGGAAAGGGCTCTTCAGGCTGATGTCGCTATGAATTTGATGCGAGATGAGTTGCCCTCTCTTTTAATCTTGGACTGGATGCTCCCTGGTAAATCAGGTGTTCAGTTTGCCAAGGAGCTTCGCTCGAACGAGCGTACCCGCTCCTTGCCTATTTTGATGCTTACCGCCAAAAGTGATGAGTCCGATAAGGTCTTAGGCTTAGATTCTGGTGCAGATGACTATGTAACCAAGCCATTCTCCCCAAAAGAGTTGGTTGCACGTGTAAAGGCGCTTTTACGCCGTCAAACTCCCATGGAAGACTCTGGACCATTGGCTGTTGGTCCATTGAGGATGGATCCTCTTTCCCATCGTGTAACAGCTGTTTGGCCCAATAGGGAGCCCCAATCTATCCCTTTAGGTCCCACTGAATATCGTCTCTTACAGTTTTTGATGGCAAATCCTGAAAGGGTACATTCTCGGGCAAATTTACTCGATAAGGTTTGGGGAAATGAGGTTTATATCGAGGAGCGGACTGTTGATGTTCATATTAAGAGGTTAAGAGCAGCTTTGACGCTTACGGACTGCGATCGTTACATAGAGACGGTCCGCGGAAGCGGTTATCGAATTACGAAGCTGCCGACCCAGACCTAATTAAAATCGACCTCTAGACTAGAGTTTTGGGTCTAATTGAGTAGATGCTCTAAGATTGTCAAATGTTATCTGTTATTTCTCGCTTTATTCTGCTTATATGCCTGGCTTTTCTTGCGGCATATACAGCATCCTCCAATTTGGGTCCTTTTTCTGGGGTTGTGGCGGCAATATCTGTACTTGCAGTACCCTTGATTTATTCCTATATTAATTTAGCTCGTTTAAGAAAATTTACCTTATCCGACTCTGTTGAGTCCATGCCTTTGCCAAGCGGTTATTGGGAAGAGATTTTTTTTCGCCTTCAGCGTTTAGTCCGTAATCTCAAGCAGCAAATACTGTCTATCGAAAGGCAGCACAATCGCTTTATTGAGGCTTTTCAAGCCTCTCCTAACGGTATTGTGATGCTGGATAGCGAAGATCATATTGAGTGGTGCAATGCCATCGCTGAGCGCTTCTTTGGCTTGAGCTTCAAGCGTGACGCTCTACAGAGAATCAATTTTCTTATTCGTAGACCAGAATTCATTCAGTACCTCAATAAGAGAGTATTTGATGATCCATTGCTGTTAGAGAGGATGGGGCCAAATTCAAATCTTAGCTTGATGTTGCAAATTTTCCCATTTGGTGATCGGCGACACCTCCTGCTCGTTCAAGATGTTACAGACCTGCAGAAGGCTGATGCGATGCGTCGTGATTTTGTGGCTAACGTTTCGCATGAAATGAGAACGCCAATTACGGTTTTGATGGGCTTTTTAGAGACTATGCAGTCGCTAGATCTTGAGAAGTCTCAGCAAAGCCAATATTTTGAAATGATGATGTCTCAAGCCCAGAGAATGAAGAGTTTGGTGGAGGATTTATTAACTCTAGCGAACCTAGAGGCAAATACCTTGCCCGCCTCTCTTGAAAAGATCAACATTACCACTCTGATGGTGCTGTTGAAGAATGATGCAGAGGCGCTTTCTCAAGGACGTCATGCCTTTAGCTTTGAGGTCTTAAGTCCCAATCATCTAATGGGTGAGGAGAGAGAGGTTCTTTCCGCATTTGGCAACTTGGTCTCCAATGCCATCAGATACACGCCAGATATTGCTTCAATTCATGTTAAATGGTGCGTAAATGAGCGTGGTGAGGGTGAGTTCTCGGTAGCTGACACGGGTCCTGGTATCGCTTCTGAGCATCTTTCCCGGCTTACTGAGCGCTTCTATCGCGTAGATAGAAGTCGCTCTAGAGATACCGGCGGGACTGGCTTGGGGCTGGCAATTGTTAAACATATTGCGAATCGTCATCAAGCTCAGCTTATTATCAATAGCACTCCCGGTCAGGGCAGTACCTTTACCCTTCGCTTCCCTAAGGAACGTATTTCAGATTAACGACACTTTTGTCGCTTAGTCCTTCTTATCTTTTTTGTCCTTCTTATCTTTTTTATACTTTTTCTTTTTAGATTCTTTAGGTAGCTTGTCTAACTTACCATTGGCATACAGGCACCACACCTTGATTTCTTCGAGCAGCTCATTTAAGTCTTCATAAGATAGATTTTTAAAGTCTTGTAGACCAATAGCGCCAGACTCTTGTAGCTGTTTTACAGCATCTTCATATTTATATTCGCTCATGGGTATCCGGATAAATGTAGTGAGAACGGACAAATGCTAGCAAAGTAATATGACAAAATCGCTTTTTTTGGCTTCAGGAAGGGCTTTTGATCTAAATCAAAGAAGTTTTGAGGGTGATGTTCAACCCCTATAATCAGCGCTAATAGCCTTTCTAGTTAGCCTCTCCCGCCACAGGGGGGGGGGCGCAGGATTGCGGCAAGTAGTAGCTCGTCTAATGCCAGGTTACTGACCCTAGATGCTGATTTTTTAAGCAATCTAACGGCCCGGTATTAAATAATTTTTCTGATTTTAAGGGCGAAATATACAGTCGCACCAGCAGCGGCCATGAGCGCCATGACGATGTAAAAAGATTCTTTGAGGCCTGGTAAATCCTCCATATTCATTCCCATAATGCCAGTTAAGAGCGTCATAGGTAAGAAGATTACGGTCGTAACGGATAAGACTTGCAGATTTCTTGCATTAAATTCGGCAACATGAGCGGCCTGCTCATCCTGCAACACTTTTGCTCGATCATATAGATTAGAAATTTCCTGCACCAAGAACGAGAGTAATTCTAAATCCTCATTGAGACGAAATTTATCGTCTTCAGAGAACCAGTAAGGCAGGCGCTTTTGTAGGCGGTGTAAGGCAATCAACTCGGGAGAAAACTGTCGTCTCAGACGACTACATTGGATTCGAATCCTGCCCAAAAACTCATGTTCAGGGAGCTCTTTGCCTTTTAGGAGCAGCTCCTCTAAGTCATCCATAGTTTCGGATAAATTGATGAGGAGAGTTCGCAAGTATTCTGCGCGTAAATCAATCAGCTCATGAAAGAGTTCAATTGCGGAGCGGGGACTGAGTAAACCGGAGCGTAAATCAGATCGTAAGCGATCAGTCGTTCGTAGTGGGATATTTCGTAAGGAGATCATGAGTCGCGGAGTAAGAATGGCCCAAAGAGTACCTAAGTCACCATTACTAAGATCATCTCCAAACTCTTGCTCAAAATCATTCATCACCATCAATAGGCAATCATCTAACTTTTCAATTCTTTCCAGGCGACTACGAGTTACTCCCTCATCGATCATCTCTACTACTCGATCTGGGATGAGGGCGGTGTTTTTAAGCCAGCGCTGAACTTGAGAGTTAGATAAGTTGAGATGTAACCAAACTGATAAATCTGAATTATTGAGAGCATCTGCAATATCAAACAGGGGGATTTCATAATTTCTTCCATCAGCTGTCATTGCCCAAGCAAAAACAACACCATTAATGGGAAAGGGGAGCGTAGGAATTAAAGTCAAAATGAATTTCCTAAGGAAAAAAATATTTGTTTATTGTAAGTGTTTGACATCAGCCTGAAATACTCGGGCGATAAGATTAGGCTGTTAAATATGTTGATCAACTCTATGGAGATTTAAATGAAACAATTTTTTATTAAAGCATTGATTATTTGGCACGACATCAGAGTAGCCTATCGCAATCGAAATATTCAACATCGTCTTGGCAGTTAAAAGCGCCATGTAAACCCGATCTCTGAACGAGAGGCATTGATGCCTGAATTGCTCATAATGATTCCCATGTTTGCCGCACTTCTCATGTATGAGATGCCAATGTCTAAACTATCGCTTGCAGATATGATCGCTGCAACCAAAGCATAGTTGCTTAGATATTGTTCGGTACTCGGTGGATTAGTGGTTAGACCTATGTCTAGGGCTAGCCTTAGATGATTTACTACCTTCCAAACGGGTGCCATTGAGAAGAACCATATATTGGTTCTATTTTCTGTTACACCAGCGCCAATCTGGTAATTGGTGTTGTAGAGTGACTTGTTATACGTTGCATTTAAATGAACCTCCACCAAATCCCAGTAATGTGAAGCAATCAAATTGACGCCATAATTTGGTAAAGCGAGATCTAATCCGGCAACTTGCTGCTGTGGGGATCCTGGCAAAGTAATGCTTGGTTTAACTGCTAAACCCCACTGATCATTTTCAGCAAACCGCCATTTCATAGCTACTACCTTATTGGATAATGGTGAGAAGCTGCCCCTTGGAGCTGCAAAGTAGGTGCTACCAAAAGATAATTCAATATTATCTGCGACACCGCGGGTGTAGGTAAATGGAAAAGCTTTGGCATTTTGACCGCCGAAGTATTCTTCTCCAGGGGTTATGATATCGACGGTATTAGCCGATCCACCACCATGTGAAGCCGTGGTAAAAAAATACTGTTCAATCTGATTTAAACCCTTAGGAACCGTACCAGCATCATCTGTATTCAGTGGCTCAAATGCCTTGCATGCCAGCGGAATCAGCAGTAGAAGTAGAGCAATCGATCGCATTTAACTTGAATGCCTAAATTTTTTGATCTTAATTGCAAAACATTACAAATCGATGTCACAAAGATCCCTGATTGCTTGGTCAATTCAGTCAGTTATTGCAATGAATCTGAAATATTTACTTCTTAAGATAGACCTTTAATTATTTGCTGGGAAATATCATGAATAAACAAGGTGATAACAATTTATCAACTCTATTTCGGCGTCAACTTGAGATACCTTCACGGGATGGTATAAATATCAAACAGGAATTGATTAATCAAAAATATGAAAAAACTGATTACCGTGCCAGCGCATTTCTCGTTGATCAAAAGTATGTTTTAAATCTAGATGAGCTTATCTAGCTATTGATTCATGGACAATCAATACAACATCCTCTTCCTATGCAATGAAAACTCTGCGCGATCAATTATTGCCGAGGCATTGACCACTACACTAAGTCATGGGCGATTTACGGGGTATTCTGCAGGCGCTAAGCCCAGTGGGGTTGTTCACCCGATTGCTCTAGAAATGGCTAAGTCCATGGGGTATCCTATTCAACTTCTGAGAAGTAAAAGCTGGGATGAGTTTGGTCGTGAAGGCGCTCCAAGGATGGACTTCATCATCACCTTATGTGACTCAGCCATAGCCGAAGAGTGCCCCTATTGGCCGGGACATCCCTCAACAGCCCACTGGGGATTCCCTAATCCAGCCAATTCTAATATTGGTAATGATGAAAAAATACGCCAGACCTTTACGCAGGTCGAGCTTGGCCTGCGTAATCGAATCGAGCTACTCATTGATTTGCCGATTGAAACCCTGAATAAACTACAAATTCAAGATCAACTTCATCGTATTCATTACCGCAATTAACTCAAATTACTCTGTATTGCTTTCAAGGCAAGGATTTGAATTTCGGTCAATGGATGATGTCATGACAATGACATCAAAAAAAGTAATCATGATTCATTGATTTCCACCATGAGAAATTACATATGTTTATTAGCAGAATTGCCTATCCAGTTTTATTTATCGCCATGCTACTTCAGGCAATTTGGGTTGAGGCAGCGGCTATTTACCCGATTAATAAGGCTTCTATTCTTGTTGGCTCAACATTTGATATCAAAATTGAGCTGGATCAAGAGTACAAATTAGAAGATGTAGATATTCAGCTAAATAATGCGCCCATCAAAGCAGAGATCAAGTCACAGCCAGTATTCATTGCAAATGAATCGGGCAAGGGAAGTTCTCTAATTTATCGAGATATTCAGCTAACTAAGCCCGGTCAATACACTCTCATCGCCAAGGCGGGTCAGGAAAACATCCAGGTGAACTGGGATGTCTACTCTAGCGGTCCCCGAAAAGTAAAGAATGTCATACTCTTTATTGGTGATGGAATGACGATTGCGAATCGTACTTCCGCCCGCGTTTTATCTAAAGGAATTAATGAAGGTAAATATCAGGGTAAGCTGTCATTTGATGATATGCCCAATATGGCCCTAATTGGAACCTCAGGATCTGACTCACTCATTACCGATTCTGCAAACTCAATGAGTGCTTACACAACTGGTCATAAGACTGCGGTGAATGCCATGGGAGCATATGCTTCACGAGCAGCGGACAACTTATCCCACCCCAAGGTGGAAACCATTTCTGAATTAATTAAGCGTAAAACTAAAATGTCGGTAGGTATTGTCTCGGATGCCGAACTACAGGATGCGACTCCAGGCGCCATGGTGGCTCACACCAGAAGACGCGCTGACAAGGTATATATTGCCGATCAACTATTTGCTAGTGGAGCAGAGGTCATTTTAGGTGGAGGCTCTGCTTACTTTTACCCGCAGTCTACTGAAGGATCAAAGCGTAAGGATGATAAAAATCTTGTGGCGCAATTTGAAGGTTCGGGATACTCAATCGTCCTAAACAAACAAGAATTATTGGCAGCAGCTAATGCTAGGGAAAGTAGAAAGCTATTTGGGGTATTTCATCCAGATAATATGGATGGATCTTTGGATCGATTTTTCTTAAAGAAAAATACAGTGGCGCAATATCCTGATCAACCTGATTTAACAGAGATGACGCAAGCAGCGATCAATGTCTTATCCAAAAATCCCAACGGTTTTTTCTTGATGGTTGAAGCTGCTCTGATTGATAAGTTTAATCATCCGCTAGACTGGGAACGAGCTGCTTTTGATACCATCATGTTGAGTAATGCCGTACAAATTGCAAAAGACTTTGCAAAGAAAAACCCAGATACTTTGATCATTGTTACCCCTGACCATACCCATAGCGGCTCAATCAGTGGCGTTGTGAACGACGCCAAACCAGGACCCCTAAGGGAAAAGGTCGGGGTATACGCGGCTGCGGGTTACCCCAACTACCCCAAAGCCAATGTGGCAGGTTATCCAAGTCAGATTGATGTCAGTAAGCGTTTGGCCTTCTTTTATGGGAACTATCCAGATCACTATGAAACGCTTCATCCAAAACTAGATAGCACATTTAAGCCAGCAGTTAAAGATGAGTCTGGTAAGTATGTCGCTAACCCCAAATATATGCAACTACAAGAAGATGCTATTCATATGCCCGGCAATCTACCCTCACATCAAGGGATGGGCGTTCATACGGCTGATGATGCAGTGTTAAATGCTATGGGCCCCGGATCGGAAAAGTTCCGGGGATTCATGGATAACACTGAGGTTTTCAAAGTGATGGTTGAAACGCTAGGTTTGGGTCATATCAAGCCTTAGCCACCAACATACATTTATGGAATCCTTAAACAATATCAATCTTATATCGCTGGCAGATACTGCAGTCAGCCTTACCGCAGCATTTATTTTTGGTGGGGCTATTGGATTAGAGCGTCAATTTAGGCAAAGAACTGCAGGACTTAGAACAAATGTATTGGTAGCACTCGGAGCAGCCATTTTTGTTGATGCAGCCAATCGTTTAGCTGGTCATGATGGTGCTGTGCACGTGATTGCTTATGTTGTATCAGGAATTGGATTTTTGGGTGCTGGCGTAATCATGCGCGAAGAAGGTAATATTCGAGGGATCAATACCGCAGCTACTTTATGGGGTTCCGGAGCGGTTGGCGCACTCGCTGGAGCTGATTTAATATTTGAAGCAGGACTTGCAACGTGTTTTGTGCTTGCCGCTAATACTTTATTGCGCCCAATTGTCAGTATGATTAATCAGCAACCACTTGATACTAAGTTTGTTGAGGTTACGAACTCAGTCTATATCATCATCTCAAAGAGTGATCAAAAACGGGCTTTAAAGCAATTTATTCAGATATTGGAGGCGGCAGGATATCAAACTCAGGATGTAGAGGTACATCAGTTTGGTAACGATGACGTAGAGATCCAAGCAGTACTTATGGCAACTGCGGTTGAAGGGGGGAAGATGGATGCCTTGATTGCGAATCTGTCTTGTTTGGATTATGTGCATCAAGCATTTTGGAGCCCGAGCACTACTGATTGATGCCCATTAATAACTTAAAACTGCTACATTCATTTTTGGCATGATGATAGATTAAATAAAAATTTCTCTTCACATATCTTTTGCCCCATTGATGTTACGCCTTCTCATTGGCATATTTTTGTTCGGTACGAACAGCCTTTCAATTTCATTAGGGGTCAAATTCTCGAGGGTAAGAGGGAAGCATTTAGTCAATATATGAATTTAACATT
Source organism: Polynucleobacter sp. 35-46-11 (assembly GCF_002281105.1). Lineage (NCBI taxonomy): Bacteria > Pseudomonadati > Pseudomonadota > Betaproteobacteria > Burkholderiales > Burkholderiaceae > Polynucleobacter > Polynucleobacter sp. 35-46-11. The sequence goes on along the minus strand of NZ_NCFJ01000007.1, from coordinate 5,214 downwards.
TAATATTTTCCGCCGATTCAGATTTAATCGTATTGATCAAAAAATTTCTGCGCCTCTTGAAAAGAGTGAAAGTGTTAACTCATCCAAAATTGCTATGGATGTCATGGGGCCGAGCTCTGAAATTGATTTTCAAAAAGGGGTACCTCAATCAAATACTGGATCTAGCGCGACGCCCCCTGAAAATCGGTATCTCAATATTGCAGATGGCGTTGTAAATCGAAAACTAGCCTATGCCATTTCGGGAAATTTACAGGCGGCAAAAGTTTTGCTTTGTCTGCCGGGCCTCCTGGAAACTAGGGGTTCGTTTCTGAACCTGCACGCCTATTTCTTAAATTTTAGTGATTGCAAGGTTATTAGTGTGGATTTGCCTGGAAGGGGGGACTCTGAGTCGATTACCGAGTCTGATAACTATAAGATGTCACTCTACTTATCCGATATCAAGTACTTAATGAAAGTAATCCTGGACGATAGTCCAGCGACTAGCACCTTTACAGTCTTGGGAACAAGTATGGGTGGCGTTCTGGCTATGTATTTAACCAAATCTCTTGGTAAGAAAATTTCTGAAATTATCCTCAACGATATTGCTTTGACAGTCAATTGGACGGCCTTATATTCTTTATACAAGTCTATGAAGAATGAAATTGGCTTCAAAGAGATAAAGGATCTAGCGCAAGATTTAAGGGTGGATGCAAAGGTAATAACAGATGTACAGTTACCAGGCCATTTTGATCTAAGTTATAAGGCGGATGTTTGGGGTATGAACTTTCATGAGGCTATGGACGACTACAGAGGACGTGTAGCATTGATTTACGGGTCTGATTCAAAGATTTGTACACGACAACGGGTAAGCTCTACAAAGGGCCGCCTTCCCAGCTTTAATTACATTTGAGGTTAAGGGTGCAGGACATCCGGTGCCATTTACGCCTGAAGTATGCGAGTTTATTCAATTGCAAATGAAACTTAGATATGCTATTGCTAATTATTTTCTTTGAGAATGATTGGTCTGAAGATAAAGAGCTGCTCTTGCGCAGGATTAACCTGAACTTCAACGGCTTGAACTTGATCGGCTCCCATCACTTGAAGTCGCAATACATTTTCCAACACCTTTTTTTGATTCTTACGATACAAGGGCTGATCAATTTTGAGTTGATGACTATCGCCATGAATCAATAATACCGGCTTATTAAAAATCTCCGACATAGATATGAAGCTCTCTAATGTATCGCGATAGCCACTATCGCTACTCGTCAATTGGCTGGGCTTATAAAACATATCGGCTTGAAAGGCAAAGATGATTCCATTCAAATTTCGTTGGGTGGCTAAATCAAATGCTTTATCAATCCATGCTAAGTTAGCTTGATTTCTATCTTGATATTCTTTGGTGGCTGACTCTGTACCCTCATTATTGTTATTGGAGCCGGGTATATGGATGCTGACAAATAGAAAATTATTTTTGATCCAGTATGAGTTTTCCACATATTTAGAGTGCCCAGTACTAACATCTGCCTGCCTTTGGAGGCGTATTGTATTTTTACCCAAGCTGTGATTGGTGCTAAAAAATACTGACCTAAGAGCTTCCAGCCTTTCTAGTGGATCGTAAGCGCCGGCTAAAGGACGGTGACAATCCGTCCATTCATTATCTCCAGGACTGTAAATCAAGGGTGCTTTGAAGCTTGAAAAATACGATTTAGTAGTTTGATTGTGCTCATCACTACAGAGTGACGAGCCGGATTTAGTGTCGCCAATAAAAATACTGAAGCTAGGTTTTAGTCGATTTATTTCAGTTATCAAAGTTTGAAAGCGCTGAAAATCCTTTGGTGGTGAGTAAGGCATATCACCTAGGGCGACAAACTTAAAGGTCTGGCCTATAGCCGCTGTTGAAAAGCTTGCTATGGTGATAGCGAGAAAAAATACAGTGAAGCGCATGGCTTTGAAAGTTTTTATTTAATTGAAAATAACCTGCTTATCCCTCTATTTATATTGCTGCGGTTCATCATTGATTTCTTTAATCTCCAGCTCACCAAAGATGTATGTATTTTTCCCCACCTCCTTCCACCCTAGATCTTGAAAGACATTTGTATATTCCCCGGAAAACTTTTTTGATTTCCCATAGAAAATATCTGTAAGCTCATCTTGTTCGTCTTCATCAATAGTCTCAGAAAAGTAGATTACTTTTTCCCCATCATAAGTCTTGCTAATTTCCGCCTCCGGAATATCGGCAATACAAATTCCTACTTGAGGCTGATATTGACTGATGAACTTTGGTTTTGTAGTTGTGATGACAGATCCAAGCTTCCAGACTGTGCCGCATTTAATTTCTTTATTCTGTTTTTTAAAGATAGCTCTTTGGACTAGGGAGCCCATTTCTAGCGGGATAATTTGATAAACCATCTCTTATCTCCTATAGTAAATTTAGGCTTTCATCATGCTCCTCAAGTATGACGATTCAGTGAAGACGGGTGGATTTGATTAAAGCTTGGTCAGTGTAGGGCTTGGTACTAAGGGTTTTGACTGTCTTCATTTTGTAATAGTTCCAGTTCATGATCAGCCTTGTGAATTCACTACATACAACAATTACCTGCCCTAACTGCCGGGGACAAGAATCTCTGGAAATCTCTCAAGGTTATTCTCAGCATCTATATCGCTGCCCATCTTGCAGCACCATCTTGAAGCCTAAGTCTGGAGATTGCTGCATCTTTTGTAGTTTTGGAAGTCTAGATTGCTCTAGTGCGGAGCAAAATTTAGCTTCGTAAGCTAGTTCCCAGTAGACTAGGGTCTCGTTTCACGAATTTGTCATTAGAGTTTCATAAAATAGACATATTTAAGTAAACCTGCTTCTATTGGAAATGCTGTGGCCTTACATCAAAACAAATCCGCAATGAACCCATCTGAGCTCGTCGCTGCAGTCGATCTTGGCTCTAATAGCTTTCGTATGTTGGTAGCCCAAGTCGTGAAGACGCCTTCGGGTACTCAGCTTCGTCCGATTGATACGTTGCGTGAGTCTGTTCGTCTTGCTGCCGGCTTAACTGACAATAAATTATTGGGCAATGATGCCTATCAGCGAGGTATTACGGCAATACGCCGTTTTGGTGAGCGTATTCGAGGGTTTGACCCGGCCAATGTGCGCGCTGTTGCCACCAACACCTTGCGAGTAGCTAAGAATGCGCCTCACTTTATCCAACAAGCCGAGGAGGCCTTAGGTTTCCCCATTGAAGTTATTGCAGGCGTAGAAGAGGCGCGCTTGATTTATATTGGTGCCGCTCATGAGGTGCCAGCTGTGCAGGGCAATCGCTTAGTAGTAGATATTGGTGGTGGCTCTACCGAACTGATTATTGGTAAAGGTTATGAGCCTAGATTGATGGAGAGCTTATATATTGGGTGCGTCTCTCATAGCCTTAGATTCTTTCCTAAGGGAAATATAGATTCTCATGCGTTTAAAGAAGCAGAGCTAGCCGCAAGAAGAGAAATTCAGGTAATTTCCGGTGCATTCCTAAAGACTGGCTGGAAGCAGGTCATCGGTTCTTCTGGCACTGCCCGCGCTTTAGCAGAACTCATTGCGGTGAATAACTTCAATGGCCAAACTGATGGCTTATCAATCGGCTTGGTTAATGGCTCAGATGGTTTGATTACCCGCGATGGCTTAAGAGCCATGAAAAGGCATCTTCTTAAATATGATCATATCAATCAGGTTGAGCTCCAGGGTCTTAAGGATGACCGACGCTCAGTTTGGCCTGGTGGCCTTTCCATCATGATTGCTGTGTTTGATGAGCTTGGTATTGAGTCTATGGAGGTCACGGATGCCGCTTTGAGAATCGGCGTTCTTTATGACCTATTGGGTCGCTCCCAGCATGAGGATATGCGCTTTGTAACTGTTGAGCAATTTATGCAGCGCTATGCCGTGGATCGTGAGCAAGCGAAGCGTGTTGGTAATTTAGCCGCTGAGTTTTTATCCCAACTCCCAAAGCCAGATGAAGAAAGTAGAGCGGACAATATTGCCTTATTGCAGTGGGCTGCCAATCTTCACGAAATTGGTTTATCGATTTCTCATAACGGTTATCACAAGCATTCAGCCTATATTGCAGGAAATGCGGATATGCCAGGTTTCTCGAAAAACGATCAAGCTAGATTGGCTGCTTTACTCATCGGACATACTGGTAAATTAGGGAAGTTGGCGAATAATGCCTCCTTCACCGATTGGCGTATGCTGTTTTGCATGCGACTAGCGCAAGTACTTTGCAGAGGTCGCAGCGACATCAATTTACCTAAGGTCAAAGTTTCGGAGCATAGTGGCGACTATCTGGTCAGCCTCTCCAAGGAGTGGGCTAGAGAGCATCCATTAACGGAGTTCAGCCTTCAAAAAGAAGCGGCCGAGTGGGAGCGCATCGGCCGACCTTACAGCATTAGCTTGAAGTAATTCTTACAGACCTAAGAAGTGTTTAGCGTACCGTGGATTAATTTCTGACAGGCGCAACATCGTGAGCACATCAGCAGTATTGAAGTCTGGATCCCAGGCTGGCGCACTGCAAATCTTTGCACCCAACTTCAGGTAACCCTTAATCAATGGAGGTGGCTCTACCTCTAGCCCACCATTTAATCTATCAAGGGGTAGCGGTAGGCGCGGGAAAGCATGATTCTCAACCGGAGCCATTTGATCATTGCCAAGAGAGTTATAAAGGCTAGCTGCAAAGTGACCGCCATCAGCCATAGGGATGCTTGCACAACCCAGCATGATTTCATAATTGTGCTTTTGCATGTACTGCGCTAGGCCACTCCATAGGGCCATGATGACTGCGCCGGAACGATAGTCTGCATGTACACATGACCTACCAAGCTCAACCATTTTTGGGCGCAAATGATTTAAGCGTGATAAATCGAACTCAGAATCTGAGTAGAGGCGACCAATTTCAGCAGCCTTGTGCGGAGGTAAAACACGATAGGTGCCGACTACCTTTAAAGATTCTTGGTCACGAATGAGTAAATGATCGCAATACGCATCAAATTCATCAATATCGAGGTTTTCTGGATTTTTAGGTAGATTGGCACCCATTTCCTCCGCAAATACTTTGTAGCGAAGACGTTGGGCTTCTTTAATTTCATTAGCGTTGCTAGCCCAGGTAATTTGGAAGGCAGGGCGCTTTGGTTTTGCAATTGCCTTATTAATAAGCACAGGCTCAATAGCCGTTAATTCAGAGCGCGTTCTCAATGCAAACTTTT
>NZ_NCFJ01000151.1:0-5108 GCF_002281105.1 Polynucleobacter sp. 35-46-11 | reverse complement strand
TTGCCCCAAAAAAATCTGATTCATGTATATCTCAAGAATCTTATCTTTGCTTAATTGAGACTCAATTTCCCAAGAGAGGAGAACTTCATAAATCTTACGACTAAAGGTTTTTTCGTTACTCAGAAAAAAATTCCGGGCAACCTGCATGGTGATGGTTGATGCACCCTGAGAAAGATTACCGCGTAAATTGGTGAGCGCAGCCCTTAAGATGCCCACGTAATCAACGCCACCATGAGAGTAGAAACGATCATCCTCAATGGCCAAGACTGCATTACGCATGGTCATTGGTATTTCGCTCAAAGGAATTACCTTTCGGCGCTCCTCTCCAAACTCACCTATTAAGACTTTGTCAGCTGTATAGATACGTAATGGTGTTTTTGGGTTGTAATCAACTAAAGCGGAAATTTTCGGCAAATTCGGCTTCGCAATTAAGAAGGCGTATCCCAGTAGCAATGTGACCACCACCGCAAAGAGCATAGTGATAATTAGTAAGGCCTTAATCAGGGGATTACTTCCAGATTTTCTCTTCGAGAAGCCCTCCGCTCTTGGCTGACCAGGGCGTCTATCAGGCTGTCGGTTGAACCGCCCATTTAAGGGCGGCTTGTCTTTTGGGGGTAGAGCCATAGAGTCAAATTATAGGGTGCTTACGCATTTTCCCCGAAAGCTCCAAAACCCTTGTTTTAAATATTTTTTAGCAGATTTTTCTGACAGCCAATTCTGCTTATACCGATCGTTTTTACTATTCTCAGGGCAAACAATATGGCATGCCTCCACGCCATATTTCCCCCCAATCTTTTGACGATATTCTGAGTGAGCTCGGAGACGACCCTGCCATTCCAGACCCCCATGGCATTCGCAAAACATCCTGCCCTCCCAGAGTTGATGCAACACCCCAAAACAAAACTCCCAAGTCTGCTTTTTCTGCTAAATCCTTTGAACTAAAGGGCCTGACTTTCAGTTCACCTTGGATCGTTGGCAGCATCCTATTGCTCTGCGGGGGATGCCTCTTTTTTTATTTTGATGGCAATCAATCTGGGAACGAACTTGAGATAAGAACCCTAGAAAACCAACTATTGGCACTCAAAGAAGAATTTGAACTCTCGCAAAACGAATGGGCATCTGAGAAAGAGAATCTATACCAGGCAATAGAAGAAATAGAAGTAAGTATTCACTCAATTGAGATAAAAACGCCAACTCAGAGCACTCAAAGTAAACCGGTAGTGATTCCGCATGAGGCTGAACTTCGTCGCTGGCGATATTTAGGCATCACCCGTATGGGGACAGCGGAGCAAGCCTTTTTCCATACCGGCAATTCCACAAAAATGGTGGTCAAGGGGGATACAGTTCTGGGGGAATGGCGCCTAACCCAATCCGAAAAAGAGCTAGCTGTTTTGACTCACCCGAAAGGGAAATCCATCACTTTTAAGTCGACCCAATCAGAGTAACCCTATTGAAAATCCCATTAAAAACCCTCGCCAACTTTCTACTCTTATTGATGGCTGTTTATTTGAATCCAGCCCTCGGAAGCCACCCCGAAGCAAACTCATCGGTGTACCGCAAAGATAGTCGCATTAGCCTGCAATTTAGCCAAATTGAATTGACCGAGTTATTGCAGGTTTTAGCCAAAATGGGGGATACCAACTTTCTCCTCAGCGAATCCATTCAGGGCAAGATTTCAGTTGATCTTAAGGACACCCCTTGGCAAACCGCCCTCCATTCCATTCTTGCAAGCCGAGGCTTGAGACTCGTTCGAAATGGAGATATTTACTGGATTGGCCCTCATGCAGAAATTCAAAGTTTCCAAAAGTATCGACGGGAAGACGCCGCCCTACCTTTTGGAGGCGATCACATTAATAGCCCTCGGCAAATTCTCATAGAAGCTCGCATTGTTGAGGCTGATCAGCGCTTTGCCCGCGAACTTGGAGTGAAGTTGGGGTATCAGGCTAATGGTATTGGTGGTCACCCAGACCAAAATGCCAACGCCAATCTCGATCTAGGAGGGGCTGGCTTAGCTGGCTTTAACCCGGCCACATTGGCTGCAACTTTGGTTTCCAAGAATGCAGCCCGCCTTCTGCAAATAGAGCTCTCAGCTCTGGAATCCGATGGTCAAGGCAAGATTTTGTCTAACCCCCGCATCATGACTGGCGACCAAGTTAAAGCCACAATTGAGCAAGGAACCGAGCTTCCATATCAAGTGAGTTCTCAAAGTGGGAGCAAATTGCAGTTTCGTAAGGCGAACTTACGCCTAGAGGTCTTGCCGAAAATTCATCCAGACGGAAAGATCTCCATGCTGGTCGGTATTAATAAGGACACTATTGGCATGAAAACCGAGCAGGGTTATGCCATTGACACTAAAAACCTCAGTTCTGAGGTCACGGTTGAAAATGGGGGCACGGCCATCATTGGGGGCATCTTTCAAACCACCGAACGTGATGACGAGGTCAAGGTTCCACTTCTCGGAGATATTCCTTTGATTGGGCATTTATTTCGCCATAAATCTAAATTGGCAGATAAAACCGAACTATTAGTCTTCTTAACCCCCACTGTGCTCGACAAACACTAATAAAATCGAGGGGTGAACTCTTCATCAAACAATATCTTCCTAATTGGCCTTATGGGCGCCGGGAAGTCGACTGTTGGTAAATTGCTGGCCAAGAAATTGGGTCGCCGCTTTTTAGATGCTGACCATGTGATTGAAGATCGTTGTGGAGTCAAAATTCCCGTCATTTTTGAAATGGAAGGTGAAGATGGCTTTCGCAAACGCGAGGCTCAGGCCATTAAAGACATTACAGCTGAACATGATGTCATCTTGGCAACTGGCGGTGGTGCCGTCCTACTACCAGAGAATCGTCAATTCCTCAGTGAAAGAGGAACAGTCATTTATTTGCACGCTAATCCAATGGAGCTATGGCATCGGACTAAAGGTGGCGAAGGTAGGCCACTTCTTAAAAATGGTGATGCAAAAAAGATTTTAGAAAACCTATACGCTATTCGTGATCCCCTGTATCGCGAAATCGCTGACTATGTCATTGAAACTGGAAAGCCCAGTGTCAATCAACTAGTCAACACTCTTATCATGCAACTCGAACTCTCCGCATAAATTTATCCATGAAAACATTAGAAGTTGATCTAGGCAATCGTAGCTACCCCATTCATATTGGTACAGATTTAATTGATCAGCCAGAATTATTTAGCGCCTGTGAAAAAGCGACATCGATTTATATCGTTACCAATACTACGGTAGCCCCTTTATATGCAGAGCGTCTAACCAAGACCTTAGAGAAACTCGGCAAGCCAGTCAGAACCATTGTCTTGCCTGATGGAGAGTCTTATAAGGACTGGAAAAATCTTCAGTTAATTTTTGATGACCTTCTGAAGTTTGGCGCTGATCGTCAAACCATGTTGGTTGCATTAGGTGGCGGCGTCATTGGTGATATGACTGGCTTTGCTGCTGCTAGCTTTATGCGCGGTATCCGCTTCATTCAAGTGCCAACAACCTTACTAGCTCAGGTGGACTCCTCTGTCGGCGGCAAGACAGGCATTAACCATCCACTTGGGAAAAATATGATTGGGGCGTTTCACCAGCCTGCAGCAGTCATTGCCGACCTCAATACATTGAAGACATTACCTGCCCGCGAGCTATCTGCGGGCCTAGCTGAAGTAGTCAAGCATGGCGCTATTGCGGATGCGGAGTTCTTAAGCTGGATTGAATCAAATGCAAAATCTTTATTGGCATGTGATACCGCGGCAATGGCACATGCAGTGTTACGTTCTTGTGAAATTAAATCCGCGGTTGTTTCAGCGGATGAGAGAGAAGGTGGCATTCGCGCTACTCTCAATTTTGGACACACCTTTGGTCATGCGATTGAGGCCGGCATGGGTTATGGCGAGTGGTTACATGGTGAAGCCGTTGGCTGTGGCATGGTCATGGGAGCGGACCTCTCACGACGCCTGAACTTCATCACTCAAGATGAGGTCAATCGCCTTACTCGCATTATTCAGTCTATGAATCTACCGATTGCGCCTCCGAAGTTTGGTGCGCAACGTTATATGGAATTAATGCAAGTAGATAAAAAGACTGAGGGCGGTCAGATTCGATACGTTGTCTTAGAAAAGATTGGCAAAGCTCAAATTAAGAGCGTTCCCGATACTCAAGTTATCGAGACACTCACAGCAACTGGGGCGGTTTAATTTCCCGGGCTATCGCCGCTTATTTCCGGAGAAGTCCAATAGTGATCGCCTGACCAGCTTGAGCGCTAGCAAACTCTGATAAGTCACTCAATAGCTCGCGCCCAGTTTTGGTATCCAACCACCGCGGTGAAGCCACAGAACCAGCCCAGCGATAGTGATAACCGCCAGATTTAGCCGCTACCCAAATTTCATGTAGAGGGGGTTGGGTATTAACCACAATCACACTGCGATCCCTAAATCGAATATTGATGACATTTCCGCCTTGGCGCTCAACATCGAGATCGAGGTCCAATTCATCATCTGCGGCCTCTAAAGCCGCTTCAATTGACTGCAACAAATTACTGCCCAACTGATGGAACTGCTTATCGTCAATGGTTTCTACAGTCAAATTACCCGGCTTCATATTAGAGTCCTGCATGCTATATTCAATCATTCGTTTTAGAGACATTCATGATAGCGATTCTTAAAAGAACTCTCGGCATTAGCCTTCTAATATCCCTTGTTGGATGTGGGGTTAGAGGGCCTTTATATTTGCCAAATGTGCCACCGGCACCTAGCCCTCCCTCTGAACCAGAGCCCAAAGGTAAGCTCTATCCACCCCAAAGCCCTGCTGCCACTAACACATCATCGGCCAAGCAATGACAAGTAAAGCGATTCCACTCCCCGACTTAGCTGGATTTACAGAACGCAGTGGCACTTGGTATGCAGAAGAAATTCCTTTGTCAGATTTGGCAAAAGAGTTCGGCACACCCCTGTATATCTATAGCAAGAAGGCCTTAACTCAAGCGTATCAAGCCTATGACAAAGCGTGCCTAGATTCCTCTGGCAAAAGACGTGCCCGTGTCCACTATGCAATGAAGGCTAATAGCAATCTTGCAGTGATTGATTGCTTTAAAAAATTAGGCTCTGGATTTGAC
>NZ_NCFJ01000150.1:0-5141 GCF_002281105.1 Polynucleobacter sp. 35-46-11 | reverse complement strand
TGACTACCTTGTAATTGAAGGTATCTTGATTGTTCCCCACGGTAAGTCCCATGGTTTCTCCTTTTTGGTGACCAAACAGCGACATAATTCAAATAGACTTCGGCAATTATCGAAGTAAGCCGCATGAGGTGTTTTGATCTATGTCAAAAAGGATGCCTGCATTTACGATACGTAGAAACTTCTGTATTGAGGCGTAATTCCTAACTAGCTAATAAATAAAGATTTTTTAGTTAGTTATCACTAACATTTTTGGATTTAGGTGTATCGTCATCCATCAAAATCGCCTCACCTGGCCCCTCCAAGTCATCAAACTGACCCGCTTTCACAGACCAAAAGAAAATCCAGGCCAAAAGACCGATTACAAGCAGGGAGATGGGGATCAAGAGAAAAAGGCTTTCCATCCCTCTAGTCTAGGCCTTTCTGAGTCGCCAGGCATTTAATGTGACTGCCAAAGAAGATAGAGACATGCCGATGCCTGCAATCCAAGGGTTGACCCAACCCATCATGGCCACTGGAATAGCCAAGAGGTTGTAAACCAGGGCCCAAATCAAGTTTTCTTTAATGATCATCTGGGTTTTATCTGCCAGCAATATAGACTTAGCTAGAGGAGCTAAGGAGCTCGCCGTCAAAATCGCATCTGCTCCAGCACTAACGAGTGGCGCCCCCGCCCCAACTGCAATCGAAACATCGGCTTTTGCTAGTAGAGGTGCATCGTTAATGCCATCGCCAATCGCCCAAACAAAATGGCCTTCCTTTTGCAAGCGCTCAATGTAGTGATACTTATCCTCTGGCGAGCAGGCACCCTTGAAACGGTCAATCCCAACATGATGCGCCCACCACGATACAGTCGTAGGATCATCTCCAGAAACTAAATGCACGGTGATCTTGCGCGATTTTGTAGCAGCCAACAATTTCTCGAGCCCCGCTCTCGGAGTATCTAAGAATAAAAAGCTCGCAATCAATCCTTTGTCATCAGCCAGATGCACTTGGCCATACTGCCCCTCTTGCTCAATCTGTTGAGCGCCAACCCAAGCTGCACTTCCTAGCCTATAAACCCCTGAGCTCAGGCCTTTACCTAATTGATTGGTAACAGGCTCAGGTAAGTTTTTCAGTGGGCAATTTTCAGTTTCAGCTGCACGTAATAAAGAAAGTGCTAGAGGATGTTTTTGACCAGCTTCCATTGCAGCAGCAATACTAAGGACATCTGCTCTAGAAAACTCTGCACGAGCAATCAACACCTCTTTTAATTCTGGCTGCCCCATGGTGAGGGTGCCAGTCTTGTCCAATACCAAGTCAGTAGCCTTGACTAAGCCTTCTAGGACATGGCCGCGCACAATTAATAAGCCCAACTTAGTTACGGCACCTTGGGCTGCAGCCATGGCTGTTGGAACGGCAAGCGATAAAGCGCATGGACAACTGGCAACAAGCACTGAAACTAAAACTGTCCACGCTCTGCTGGGATCGACATACCACCAAATGGCTGAAGACAGAAATGCAGCGATTAATAAAAAACCAACAAAATATCCAGCCCACTTTTCTGCCAGACTCACCATGAGGGGCTTAGCTTGTAGCGCTTGATCCAGTAATGAGGCAATGCCAGCGATACGAGTAGATTGACCAACTGCATCAATTCTCATGAGCATAGGGTTCAGAATGTTATGCGTACCTGCATATACACGATCACCAATCTTTTTATCAATTGGTTTTGATTCGCCAGTCAGCAGTGACTCATCTAAAGCGCTCTCACACTCAATCAAAATACCATCTGCTGGGACCACATCACCAGGTGGAACACGAAGAACCTCACCAGGGTTGCAATTAATGACCGGAACAATTTCTACCCTCTGAGACTCTGGATAGTTCGGCACTCGCTCGCAAGTAGCAGGCAATTGTTTTGCTAAAGCCTCCGCCCCACCCTGCGCATCTTGACGAGCCAATAACTCCACATAACGTGCTGCCAAAATAAAGGCAACAAACATAGTAATGGAGTCAAAGTATCCTTGGCCTGAACCGGTAGCAAGATTCACGGTACCAGCAGAAAATGCTAGAGCTAAAGCTAGGGCAATAGGAACATCCATACCCAACATATGCGTCTGACGAAATGAGGCAACACTTCGCCATGCAGCCTGAAAAATCGGACCAGCTGAATACACCATCACTGGAACAGTGAGAGCCCAACTAGTCCAACCCAGTAAGAGGTCATACTCAGCGGTAATATCGCTATCACCTACGTATGTTGGCCAGGCATACATCATGACTTGCATCATGCCCAATAAAGCAACTCCAAGTCTCGTCAGCAGTTGACGACGTTCTTTCTTGGATTTTTCAATTGACAGGGAAGGCTCGAATGGCCACGCCTCGTAACCAATACGCTCTACCTCAAATAATAAGCGAGCTAAGCTAGTTTGCCCAGGTGAAAACTCTGCCTTGACCTTTTGACTTACATAATTAATCTGCACATCTTTCACACCAGGAATACGCCTGAGATGTTGCTCACATAACCATACACAAGCAGCACAGCGAATCTTCTCAAGTCGTAAAGTGGTTTCTAGATTACCGTCCTCACCACTGGGCCGAGTGTATCGACCAAGCAAAGAAGGATCATCGTAAGGAGCTAGGTTGTCAGGAATTTCATTTGAAGCAAGGTAAGCAGCAGGCTTATCACTTGACTGTGCACGACGTGCATAGAACACTTCCAAACCTTCGCCATGAATAGTTTGCGCAATTGCCATGCAACCAGCGCAACAGAATTTTCTATTGACGCCACCCAACTCAATCTCATAAGAGTCGCCTGGAAGAATAAAACTTCCGCAGTGATAACAGCTATTGCTTGGCATACTAGTGCTCATATGTGCATTATTAATTGGGAGTGAGAGACTTGCTTACCCAGCCATTACGGCGTTCATATAGAACAAATAGAACACCCCAGATCACTATGGCGAAATATGCCCAAACCCAAGCAATTTGTGAGCTACGTGAGCCTGCTAGATCAAGCACAAATCCAAAAATCGCCGGGCCTAACAGGCCGCCGCCAAAGCCCATTAAAGAATGGAGACCCATTGCAGCACCTTTAATATTTTCTTGCGCGCTCACCACCAAACCCGCAGTTAAAGTGGCAGAGTCAGCCATAATAAAAATCGCGTGCCCCGTGGCCAATGCAATAATTAACCACCAAGATTGTCCGGTTGATAAAGCCAGCGCCATGCCAAATGCTGCACTAGTCAGCATGACAATGAAAATCCATTTTTGACGCCCTATTCTCAAGGCAATCTCATTTCCGGCAATGGATGCTGGAACACCAAAAAAATTAATGACACCAGCAAGGGTGGTAGCGGTTAAGAGAAAAGAGTCGCCAGTCGTGATTGCACAGAAAGCAAAAAAGGCGACCAACCAACTACGAGAAGCAAATAGTTCGATCGAATGTACGGTGTAACCAAAAATAAATCCTGAAGCTGTTTTATCTTGCAAAACTAAGCGCCATTTGTCCACCGGAAAAATATCATGCAATCGAACATGAATAGGGCCATGCCATTTTTCATGAGTGAGTGCAGGGATAAATATCAGCACAATCAATAATGCGGTAAATGGGCCTAAGGCGATGATTCCAAAAACATAGCGCCAGCCCAAACCATCCAAGATCCAGCCAGAGCAAAGATATGAAAAGCCAGTACCAATGCCAAAGAAAGCCGTATAGAAAGCAATATGACGACTCAATTCTCCGGTCTTAATACGATCAGAAAGAATCTTTAAGCCAGGCATATAGGTACCCGCTAAACCAGCCCCATTAATCGCCATAAAGATCAGGGCAGTCCAGAAGTTATCAGCAAGGATGCCCATGCCAAGCAGTCCACTTGTAGCCAACAGACCACCTACAAGATAGATTTTTTTTGCATCGACACGATCCGTCAGGGCTGTTGCTAACGGCACCATCAGCATATAGCCAAAGAAAAAAGCGCTCGCAATTAAACCAGACTGCAAATTACTGAGATGCCATTCGTCTTGCAATGTTGTTAACACGACAGCGTAGCAAGCAAAACCAAGCAGCGCGCAGGTTTGCGCCATGAGCATGAAAGGGGTGTAACCGGTAGGTTTAAAGCGCATAGGACTTACTGCTGACTACGACCTGGTGAATCCTGAAAACCATTCGAGCGAAAGGTGAGCACCAAAGTATCTCTGTAGCCGTGAGGCCCTAAGGGCTGAATCGGGGTGGACTCATGAATCATACGTTCATCATTCATCAACAATAAAGACCAAGGTTCAGAAAGTGTAAATCTCGAACCGGCAGAACCATTTGCATCAAAAATGCGAGTCTCACCACCCTTAATGCCAACTCGATTGAGCAAAAAGACAGCTACAAAATCCACGCCATCACGATGCGCACCTTCGGGAGTTGGGCGACCAATTCCATCAGTCGTATCAATCCGAAATTGATGCGCCTCAACAAACCAAGTATTCACCTGCTTTACGCCGCTTAATATGTTGGCCAGCCCCAGCAAAAGAGATTGCCAGGCAGGATTGTTGGTAAGCTGAACCTGCGAGGGTTCAAACCAGCGCTCGATGCCGCCATGCAAGGCGTTGTAGTCAACTGACTGCCAATGGGCACGATGCGGCACTATGGTCAGACTTTCACCCTTCATCTCGAAGCTTGAATGGCGTCGAAAGCGGTAGCGTCCCCCATCCTTTAGATACGGATCGCGCGGCAAACCTTCCCAAAACTGGTTGAGGCTTAAGAGCTGCTCTAGATCCACATGCGCTATTTTTGCCACCTCCTGTGCGGATAACACTGCATAACCCTGATCTCGCAAAGATTGAGGTAATTCCTTAACGGGAGTCAGCGGGGGTAAAAGGCTTGAGAGAGTCATGGGCTTATTTTAGGCTTTTAGCAATCAACTTAGGAATGCAAATTCAAACGGCCACGTACCTCTCCTACATGCCCCTTTAAGTCATATAACTCTTTTGCGTCCAGCATAGAAACCTTGATATTGCCCACCCTTCTCTCAATATCCTCCAATTCCTTAAAGTTCTTTTCTTTCAAGTCTGGATTAGCAGCGTTTTTTTCTATTAACTTCAGCTCTTCATAAACTCTAGATAGCTTGAGTCGTAATAACAAATTTTTGGCCGCAGGAATGTAGGTAAACAGG
>NZ_NCFJ01000149.1:0-5177 GCF_002281105.1 Polynucleobacter sp. 35-46-11 | reverse complement strand
TCTTTGTTTCAAGCGTTTGCAGGTATTTTGGCCCAAACCCAATTCGATGCCGACCGCTATCGAAGCCTTGGCGTCAAAAAAGTAGAGATTGTTGGTAATCTCAAGTTTGATGTACCACTTGATCCAAGCCTGGTCCAACAAGGTAAATCTTGGAAACAAGAGTTGCATGCAAATCAGCGTCTGATGGTTTGTGCTGCGAGCACTCGTGATGGTGAAGAGGTGATTATTCTGCAAGCGTGGCAAGATTTGCTCCTCAGCAATACTTTTGGTGTTGCTCCATTGCTCTGTTTAGTGCCGCGTCATCCTGAAAGATTCTTGGAGGTGGCGGATCAGATTCGGGATGCTGGTTTGAAGTTTCTATGCCGTACGAAATGGATTGAGGCGCCTAAGGGCGATGCTAATGTGGATGTGATTCTTGGCGACTCCATGGGTGAGATGCCGATGTATTACAGTGCCGCTGACTTAGTTCTCATGGGCGGTAGCCTACTTCCCTTTGGTGGACAGAATCTGATTGAGGCTTGTGCCGCTGGTTGTCCAGTGCTGCTTGGTGAGCATACCTATAACTTCCAACAAGCGGCTTTGGATGCTATTACGATTGGTGCCGCAAAGCGTATCCAGGGCGAACTTATCTTGAGTGAGCCAGTGGCTCTCATGGAGTCTTTAAAAGAATTGCTTTTGAATACTACTGAACTAGAAATGATGTCGAGCGCTGCAAAGGCCTACTCGATTGAGCATCAAGGTGCGACTAAGAAAATATTAGCCGCCCTTGAGCATCAGAATTTCACACTAAATTAACTACGTTTTTAATTGCTTGGTAGAAACTTATACCTGAGCCCCGAAGTTAGGATCATCATTGCGAGCAGTATCATCCGGCTTCTTGTCACCCTTCACTAAATCTTCACGAGTAACACCAAGCCACATTGCTAAAGCTGCAGCAACGAATACAGAAGAGTAAATACCAAACAAAATACCGATGGTCAGCGCTAAGGCAAAGTAGAAGAGGGTAGGGCCACCAAAAATCAACATTGCCAAGACCATCATCTCAGTACTGCCGTGAGTAATCACGGTACGGCTAATGGTGCTGGTAATGGCGTTATCAATAATTTCGCGGGTATTCATTTTGCGGTACTTTCGGAAGTTTTCGCGAATACGGTCAAAGATCACCACTGACTCATTGACCGAGTAACCCAGCACGGCGAGTACTGCAGCCAATACGGAGAGTGAGAATTCCCATTGGAAGAAAGCAAAGAAGCCCAAAATAATGACGATGTCATGTAAGTTCGCAATGATGCCGGCAACAGCAAATTTCCACTCGAAGCGGAAGGAAAGGTAAACCACGATTCCAATTACTACAAATAACAAAGCCATTAATCCATCAATCGCGAGTTCACGGCCTACTTGGGGGCCTACGAACTCCACACGCTGAAGCTTCGCTCCAGTAGTTGCTGGCTCCAGCGCTTGCATCACTGCTGCGCTTTGATCTGCAGAGGAAATCATTTTTCCTTCAGCATCTTTTTGGAGTGGTAGGCGAATCATCACATCACGTGAGCTGCCAAAGTTCTGAATCTGAGTATCTGAATAACCTAACTTTTCCACATTCGATCTAATTGAATCTAAAGGAGCGGTTTGTGGATAAGTAACCTCCATAACCGTACCGCCAGTGAATTCAATTGATAGGTGGAGGCCGTTATGCCAGAGGAAGAAAACAGCGGCTAAGAAGGTGATGAGAGAGACCGCATTGAGCGCCAATGCATGGCGCATAAAGGGAATATCTTTTTTAATCCGGAAAAATTCCATGACTTATTTCTCCTGAGGACGCCAAACTTGGCCGATAGCGAGTTTCTGAACTTTTTTACCTCTGCCGTACCAGAGGTTAACCAGACCACGTGAGAAAAAGACCGCTGAAAACATGGAAGTCAAAATACCAAGGCAATGCACTACTGCGAAGCCTTTGATTGGGCCAGAGCCAAATGTCAGTAATGCAAGACCGGCAATTAAGGTGGTGATGTTTGAATCCAAGATAGTTGCCCAGGCTTTATCAAAGCCGATAGCAATAGCTGTTTGCGGGGCTGCGCCATTGCGTAGCTCCTCACGAATACGCTCGTTGATTAATACGTTGGAGTCAATCGCCATACCTAGCGCCAATGCCATCGCAGCAATTCCTGGCAAGGTTAAGGTAGCTTGCAACATGGATAAAACAGAGATTAAGAGCAATAAGTTCACTGCTAGTGCCACAACTGAGAAAGTACCAAACAACAGGTAGTAGGCAATCATGAAAATAGCGATTGCTGCAAAACCAATGATGAGAGATTTAAACCCTTTCTCAATATTTTCAGCACCAAGGCTTGGTCCGATTGTGCGCTCTTCAATGATTTCCATTGGGGCTGCTAAGGAGCCCGCGCGCAATAAGAGCGCCAAATCATTCGCACTCTCAGTAGTTGGTTGACCAGTAATCTGAAACTTGGAACCAAACTCACTTTGAATGGTGGCAATTGTGAGAACCTCACCTTTGCCTTTTTCAAACAAGATCATGCCCATCGGCTTGCCAATGTTTTCACGGGTCACTTCTTGCATTACGCGACCACCAGCCGCATCTAAAGAAATGTTCACTGCAGGGCGTTGGTTTTGATCAAAGCCTGCGCTTGCATCCGTAATGCGATCGCCACTAAAGATCACCGATTTTTTGAATACGCCTTGACGGTTTTCGCCAAAGCGGAAAACATCCATGCCTGGGGGAGGGGTCTCACCAATCGCAATCGTAGAGACGATGGGATCGGCTAATCTGGACTCCAGTGTTGCTGTGCGACCAATGATGTCTTTGGCACGTGCTGTATCTTGAACGCCTGGTAGCTGAACCACAATACGCTCTGCACCTTGCTGCTGAATGACTGGCTCTTTTACAGCCAATTCATTGACGCGCTTATTAAGCGTCACGATATTCTGTTTTACTGCGCTATCTTGGATTTCTTTTAAGGAGGTTGGCTTAAATTCGCCTACGAGTTTTGGTGATAGCCCTGTAGGCTTAATCTGCCAGGTCAGATCAGGCTGACTAGCCATCAAAACTGAACGTGCTCTTTCAGCATCTTCAGTGCTACCAAAAGTTAAGGTAATACTGTCTTGGCCGCGTTCAATTCCCTGTTGACGAATCGATTTGTCACGCAACTGACTACGAATATCAGTGGCTAAAGAAGTTACTTTCTTTTGAACTGCGCCCTTCATATCGACTTGTAGCAAGAAGTAAACGCCACCACGCAAGTCCAGACCTAAAGGCATCGGTAATGCATTAAGCGCATTGAGCCAACTCGGTGTATTGGAGAGTAGGTTTAATGCAACTGTGAAATTGGGATCATTTTGATCAATATTCAATTTCTGTTGCAGCAAGTCACGCGCACGCAATTGAATAT
The DNA here is from genome assembly GCF_002281105.1 of Polynucleobacter sp. 35-46-11. Taxonomy (NCBI): domain Bacteria; kingdom Pseudomonadati; phylum Pseudomonadota; class Betaproteobacteria; order Burkholderiales; family Burkholderiaceae; genus Polynucleobacter; species Polynucleobacter sp. 35-46-11. Next base: position 1,773 of record NZ_NCFJ01000149.1, on the reverse strand, counting down.
CGGTATTGTTGAAGCGAATTTTGATTGAACCAACATTGCCTGTGGATTCAAAGAAGATGCCGGTATTGCTAATGTTGTCTTCAGTCAGAATCTTTTCGACTCGAGACTGTGTCGCCAAATCAACCTTAGTGGTTGGTTTGGCGGACGAGACTTGAACCGCTGGCGCCTCCCCGTAGAAATTGGGTAATGAATATAGTCCTCCAATTAGCAAAGCAAATAGGATGACTATGTATTTCCAGAGGGGATAGCGATTCATATCGAGATACTTTTAAACAAGCTTATTAAGCAGACTTCATTGAGCCTTTTGGCAATACTGTTGTAATGGCGACTTTTTGCATTAGCACTTCAGTGCCGGCAGAAATTTCAACAGTTACCACTTGATCTTTCAACGCAGTTACTTTTCCCATGATGCCGCCAACAGTCACTACTTCATCGCCAACAGAAAGGGACTCAAGCATTGCTTTAGTTTCTTTTTGACGCTTCATTTGTGGGCGAATCATGATGAAGTACAACACTACAAACATCAAAATCAGGGGAAGGAAGCTCATTAAGCCACCAGAATCTGCACCCGCGGCTGGCGCCTGGGCAAAAGCGTTACTAATCCACATACAAAACCTCCATTAGTTACCAATTGGAAAATGCTTCAGTTTTAGGCTTTTAAGCAAAGCCGTAAACCCGCAATTCTAAACTGTATGGGGCTTGGAGGGCTGATTTCAGATCAATAGGGGGTGCCCATTGATGCTCTAGGGCTATTAATCCTGTCCAGGCTCTACGCCGCGCTGACGATTCCGATGGAATTCCTCGCGATAGGCGCTAAATCGATCCTTGGCAAGGGAGTCCCTCACTTCTTCCATGAGCTGGAGGTAGTAGGAGAGATTGTGAATCGTATTCAGCTGTGATCCAAGGATTTCATTCGCCTTCTGCAGATGATTTAGGTAGGATCTCGTGAAGTTTTTACAGGTATAACAGGCGCAAGTAGGATCGACGGGGCGATCATCATCCTTGTACCCTGAATTGCGCAGCTTCAGGTCACCAAAGCGGGTAAAAAGCCAGCCATTTCGAGCATTGCGAGTTGGCATCACGCAGTCAAACATGTCGATGCCCAGGCTCACACCTAGCATGAGATCTTCTGGTGTACCAACTCCCATCAAGTAATGAGGCATATGTTCTGGCAACTTAGGAGCTGTGAAATTCAAAATGCGCTCAAACTCGGGCTTGGGTTCTCCAACAGAGAGGCCGCCAATAGCAATACCATCAAAGCCTTGTTGGCTGACGGCATCTAAGGAGAATTCTCGTAAATTCTCGAACATGCCTCCTTGAACAATGCCAAAAAGGCCATTGCCTGTTTCGAGCTCGCGAAAGCGTTTTAAAGAGCGATCACCCCAACGTAGGGACATTTCGAGTGAAGCACGTGCAGTTTTTTCTGAGGTCGCTTGTCCTTTGACTTCGTAAGGGGTGCACTCATCAAATTGCATGGCAATGTCACTATTGAGTACCGCCTGAATTTCCATCGACACTTCTGGAGACATAAATAACTTATCTCCATTAATAGGGGAGGCAAATGTCACACCTTCTTCAGAAATTTTTCTCAAAGCACCTAAGCTAAAGACCTGAAAGCCGCCTGAGTCAGTGAGGATGGGTTTATCCCAGCCCATGAAGCGGTGTAAGCCACCATGCTTCTGAATCACATCCAAACCAGGTCGCAGCCACAGATGAAAGGTATTGCCTAAAATAATTTGCGCTTTGGCTTCATTCAAATCCCGAGGTGTCATG